>JAWLEH010000006.1:0-67855 GCA_041686215.1 Balneolaceae bacterium
GATCTGGATAACTATTTCCTGGGTTCGCGGTACTGGAGCAACAATCCTCCTGTTCCCGGATACAGCCCGCGGTTTGGGATTTTGCTTGATATGGTGGGAGGTGAAAACGCAGTTTTTTCGAAAGAGACCTACTCCATGCGCTTTGCTCCAAATCTGGTGGATGAAATATGGTCGATTGCAAACCGGCAGGGACACTCAAACCTGTTTCGGGATCAGCGCGGCGGACCTGTTGCCGATGATCATATCATTGTAACACAGCAAGCCGGTATTCCCATGATAAACATTATCCATCACACCGCCGGGGAAAACGGTTCGGCGCGATTTGCCCCCTACTGGCACACCCAGAACGATAATATGGAGATTATTGATGAAGCAACTTTGCACGCTGTTGGAGATGTAGTTCTTGAGTTAATTTATAACCGGATTCCATCATGAACTACCTGAAGCTTGAGCTGATAATTTCCGACAATTACCAGGAGTTTGTGATTGCCGAACTGATGGATTTCGATTTCTACGGGTTTGAACAAAACGATGACGGTTTGATAGCCTACGTGGAAAAACCCCGTTTTAATGATTCAAACCGCGAACAGATTGAACTGATGATTAGTACAATTCCGGGTGCTGAAGTAGTGGGATTTTCGGAAGTTGAGGAACAGAACTGGAATGAAAGCTGGGAAGCCAGTATTCAGCCGCAAAGTATCGGTTCGTTTTTTGTCAGACCTACCTGGTCGGATGAACAGCCGGACGAGGGACAATTATTGTTGGAAATTGACCCCAAAATGTCGTTTGGTACGGGCTATCATGCCACAACGCGGTTAATGCTGCGGCGGCTGAGTAAGCTGGATTGCAAAGGGAAGCGGATACTCGATGCTGGTACAGGTACGGGAATACTTGCGATTGCAGCCGTTAAACTTGGAGCGGATCAGGCCATAGCTTTTGATTATGATCCACTGTGCGAACAAAATGCCACCGAAAATGCAATTATCAACAATACCGGGAATATAATGGATATTCGCCTGGGAGGTATCGAAACGGTGGAAAATGAAGAGCCTTTTGATCTTATACTGGCAAATATCAACCGGAACATTATTCTTGAGTTTCTTGGCCGGTTGATTTCATTGCTGAAAGAGGGTGGAACCCTTTGCCTGTCAGGACTGCTTCAAACAGATGAAACTACGGTAAAAGCGGCTCTTGAACCGTTCAATGCAGGCATTGTTGATAAACAAGCGGAAGGGGAGTGGATTTTACTGGAAGTCGTTCGGAGGTAAAGGTATGATACGCGCATCAATTGATATTGGAACAAACTCGGCACTTTTGCTCGTGGCAGATGTGAAGTCAGGCAGATTAACCGTACTCCATGAAGAGCAGAGAATTCCGCGGCTTGGTCAGGGAGTGGATGAATCCGGCATGCTTTCAGCGGCTGCACAACAACGGGTTCTGGCCGTTTTAAAGGACTATCATGCCATTTTAAAATCACGGTTTAATGAGGTAGTGTCAGACACAATCGTCACGGCCACAAGTGCAGTCAGAGACGCAGCCAACCGCTCAGAATTCCTGGATCACATCAAAAATACGACAGGCTGGAACGTGACACTTCTGTCGGGTGAAGAGGAGGCTCAGGTTACCTACCGCGGTGCGCTGTCGGTACTTGAAAAAGAGAATCAGAATGGTCGGGTAGCCGTTGTTGATATCGGGGGAGGAAGTACTGAAATTGCATTTGGAAGAGAAGGTGTACTCAGGGAATTTATTTCGCACAATATGGGGAGCGTGCGTTTTACGGAACGATTTCTGAAAGATTCTCCACCTTCCGGCCCCCAGGTTGGGGAAGCTTTGGCAGAAGCCCGGAAACTGCTTTACGGGTGGAAAGAACGTCCTGCTGCAGGAACGGAACTGGTTGGTGTTGCGGGAACCGTAACGTCACTTGCGGGTATAGATCTCGGGTTGAAAAAGTATGATCCGGCAAAAATTAACGGATTTAAAGTACAGCGCAGCTTTGTTGAAACGATGATTGACGAGTTTCGCTCGCTTACCGGGGATGAGATTGAAAAACGATATCCCGTGTTTTTGCAGGGACGTGGAGAGGTAATTCTGGGAGGAGTGCTGATATTACTGGAGAGCATGAAATGGGCAGAATGCGAGACAATTACAGTATCTACCGGGGGCATTCGACACGGAATTTTGCTTGAAAACGATCACTAAATAGAAAAGGCGCCCGGTTTTCCGGAACGCCTTTTTCTGTCTTGATAAAGTGTCCATCCAGAACTTAGAATGGGAATCGAAGCCCGGCGCCAAGTACAAACTGGTCTGCATTTCCGCCAAGATTTCCAAGTTTAGCTTCCGCAAAGAAATCAGCAAAATCGAGGGCGTACTCAAGACCACCGCCAAGATTCAATCCAATTTCAGTGTCGCTTGTTTCTCCGCCAAATGTTCCAAATTCATTTGTAACAGAAGATTCCAGGTTAAGTCCGGTAATGTTAATGCCTCCCAGCGCGTAAACAAGCAGACCATCTTCGTCGATGAAAATATAATTACCGTTGAAGTTTAATTCCCATACTGTCGCATCCGTTTCTCCTTCGCTTTTTGGGAAATAGAATGTAAAGTCACCGCCACCGCGAATTTCCGGAGTGAAAGCGTAATATCCATCAACCCGAATTCCAAGGTCGTTGTCAAGTGATCCGAAACCAACACCTGAACCAAAAACCAGCCCGGCGCCTACTTTAAAATCTCCTTCCTGGGTTTGTGCTGTGGCGGTTTGATCAATTGCAGACATTCCAAAAAGGAAGATGATTACAAATAGAATCGTGAGTAGTTTTTTCATAGTGCTATTCTTATGTTTGGTTAATTTAAAAATTGGTTATAATAGCCATCTGTAAGTAATGCGTATTACTCCTGAAATAAGTATCACGAAATTAGTTTTTTTTTAGATGAGTTCAAATTCAGATTCTGCACAAGAATCAAGGCGGGACGACCCATCACAAAGCAGCCTGCAGGATGAGGCCTATGTAGAAAAAGCTCTTGCGGGAGATCAACGGGCGTATCAACAGCTCACTGAGAAGTATAAGCGTCCGCTTCAGTTCCATGTGCGTAAAATGGTGAAAGAGCCCGAGCAGGTGGAAGATCTTGTGCAGGAAGCGTTTATAAAAGCGTTTAAGAACCTCGATTCTTACAATACAAATTATGCTTTCTCAACCTGGTTATACAGAATTACAACAAATCATACCATCGATTATCTGAGAAAAAAGAAACTCAGAACAACGTCAATCGACAAGCCGATCAAAACCCGCGAAGGTGAGATGTCGTTCGAACTGCCCGACAATAAAGCAGAGACCGACCGGGCAATTATTCGCAAACAGAGGAAGAAGATAATCACTCATGCCATTGAAAATCTTCCTGATAAGTATCGGCAGGTTATAGAAATGCGTCATATTGAGGAGCTGAGCTACCAGGAGATCTCTGATCAGCTGGATCTGCCTCTGGGCACGGTGAAGGCTCACATTTTTCGGGCCCGAGAAATGCTGTACAAGGCGCTTATAGATAAAAAAGATAAATTTTAGTACATTTTTGATTCTTGTTAGTTCAGAAATACGCATTCTATATAAAAGAAGACCTTATCAGGTCAGATAAAATTCAATTTTTTAAATCTAAGGCATTCATATGGACATTTTCATTAAATCTACTATTAAAATTACCGCTTTACTCGCGTTATTGCTGGTTCTTACCAGTTGTTCGGATGATTCACCCACGTCTTCTGATCCGGGTGAAGAACCAGAGATTCCGGAAGCAACACCAGCAGAAATTGACAATTCGGTTTTTCAGGGAAATAACCCAAACGGTGAGGAGTTTTCGGCTTTCAACGAAGCGGGATCATTTGTGGAAACCGCACAAACACAAGTTCAGGCATCCGCTTCGCTGAGTTCCGCATATCTTAGTTTTACCGATACTGAACAAGCAGAATTTACGGACGGTGTATGGGAGTGGAGTTTTAATTTTCAAGCTGAAGGTCAGTCCTTAACGATACGCACAACAGCTGAAGAGCTGTCCAATGGTGTAGAGTGGAACATGTATATCAGCGGTGACTTTGAGGATGAAAATGTTGATGAATTCAGATATATGACCGGGTTTACTGCGGATGATCAAAGCTCAGGTAACTGGCAGTATTTCAGCCCGGATTTTCCTGACCGGCCGGTTGTAGAATATCAATGGACATCTGAGAGCGATGATCAAACCACATTCAGTACCATCTTTTATGAACCCGAAAATGATGAAGAATCACGTATAGACTACATAAAGGATGGCGTGGATAATACCCTGGATTACACAGGATTTGGTACGGATACCGATGTTCAGATATACTGGAATAGCAGTGATGGCACAGGATATATCGATCGGGCCGGAGAAGATCGCCAATGCTGGGACGACAGCTTTGCAGAAGTATCCTGCAGCTGATTTATTCAAAATAATGTAAATCACCCGGCCCGATGTTGTCCAAAAAGGTTTAATAAATCGAGCAGCGCTTAAATAATTTAGTTTTTTCTCCACCTATTTCCCTCTCTAACTAATAGAGAGGGATTAAATGTCTACATTATTTAAGCTGGTTTGTTTGTTGATTTACTTTTGGGACAGCCTCAGGCCGGGTTTTTTATGTGGCCTGAATACTATAAAGATCCGTACGGCGATCTTTCAGCGTACGTACACTCCCGTTCTCGTGCAGTTCTTTTAGAAGGTCGAGATCCACATCAGCAATCAGCATCATTTCCGTATTTGGTGTGGCCTCTGTTTTGATACCATTCGTTGGAAATGCAAAATCACATGGAGTAAATACAACCGACTGCCCGTATTGTATATCCATATTATGCACCCGGGGGAGGTTCCCAACACTCCCGGCAACTGCAACATAGCATTCATTTTCAATGGCCCGAGCCATCGCACAGTTTCGTACACGGGAGTAACCGTTTTGAGTATCTGTCATAAACGGCACAAATAAAATGTCCAGCCCCTTAAGGGCAAGCAGGCGTGTAAGTTCAGGGAATTCCACATCGTAGCAGATTAAAATACCAATTCGGCCGGCATCGGTTTGGTAGGTTTTTATGATGTTCCCTCCTCTCATTCCCCAGGCCTTTTTTTCATCAGGTGTGACATGTAGTTTTTCATACATCTCCACTTCACCATTTCGTTTACAGAGGTGGCCAATGTTATACAGGCCGTCGTCCCGCACCTGGGGCATACTGCCTGTAATGATGTTAATGTTGTAAGAAATTGCTAAACCGGCAAACATATCCCGCATCTGCTCAGTATACTCGGCAAGATGACGAATAGCAGAGGCCTCGGAAAGCTCGTTATCCGAGGCCATCAGGGGGGCATTTACATACTCCGGAAAGAGCAGGAAATCAGCATTATAGCCGGAAACGGCGTCTACATAATATTCAATTTGATCCGCAAGATCATCGAACCCGCGATAGGCTCTCATTTTCCACTGCACCAGCCCCATTCGAATCACAGATTTTTCAGAGCGAATCCGGCGGCTTTTTGAGGGTTTTTCGTGCAAAACATTTACCCATTCAAGCAGTGCGGCAAGTCCTTTCGAAGCATCATCTTCCGGCAGATAGTTTTTTGAAAGACGTTTCAGATGAAAGTCATTGGAAAGCTGAAAGCTGAGAACAGGATCGTATATCTCTTTGTTTTTCACCTCTTCAACATACTCTTTTGGCGTCAATCGGTCTGCATGAGAAGAGTAATTGGGCAGCCGGCCTCCTAAAACAATGCCGCGTAAATTCTTTTCCTCGCAATATTCTTTTCTGTAGTCATACATTCTTCGGCCGAGCCTCATCCCGCGATAGTCGGGGTGGACCATCATGTCAAGTCCGTAGAGTGTATCGCCATTTGCGGTGTGAGTATCAAATGTGTCGTTCGCAGTCATCTCGAGGTAGCTATGCTTCTCCTCGAATTGCCGGTAATGGATGAGAATTGCCAGTGAGGCGCCTGCAATCACCCCGTCAACCATTACCACTACCTGTCCCTCCGGAAAGCGTTCAATAAGAGTCTCGGTCTCTTCTCGGCTCCAGGCCGGATCATTCACACCAGGATAGCACGTGAGCATCAGTTTTTTAAGCTCGGGATACTGATCGGGTGTCAGGTATTTGAGTTCAACTTTATCGTATGGAGTCATTATGTTTTGTTGAGCATATTTATTTTCATTGGTTCTGCTTCAAATAAACCCCGTCATCTTCGATACTGATCAACTCTTTTTTATACAGGTTGCCAATGGCTTTCTTAAAGGTTTTTTTGCTCATTTCCAGGCGGGCACGGATTTCATTCGGGTCACTTTTGTCGTGAAGGTCAAGGTAACCGTCACCTTTCTTTAGTAAATCCAGAATCAGCTCGGCATTGGGCTCAACCTTGTCATACCCGAAAGGCCTCAGGGTTACATCAATTTTATTATCCGGCCTTATTTGCTTGATATATCCTTTTCTTTTCTCACCGTACCGAACGTTTTGGAAAAGATCATCAAGGTAGATCAGGCCTTCATGCTGTTGGTTGATGATGACGTTTCGCCCGAGATCACTTTTATTCCAAATGATGATGTCTACTTCTTCTTTTTCTTCAACAGTAACGGGAGAAGATGTAAGATATCGCTCAATTTTTGTGGTGCCGGTTAGCCGTTCTGTTTTTCTGTCGATGTAAAGATAAATCAGGTTTTTACGTCCGGGAGTCATCCGGTTGCTCTGTTCACTGTAAGGAACAAATAAATCTTTGTTCAGGCCCCAATCCATAAATGCACCATGTTTCGTTACATCTTTCACCTCAAGAAGCTCGATTTGGTGGAGGGTGATTGTTGGAGTATGCATCGTTGCAGTATTACGTCCCTGGCTGTCCTGGTAGATAAAGATTTGGAGCTGTTCACCAGCCGAAAGTTCTTTTGTAGACTCTTCTTTTGGCAGGTATATTGTGCCGTCCTCTTCGGTAAAAGTGAGGATTGAACCACCGGGCTGAACTTGCTGAACTTCTGCTGTTTGATAGGTTCCGGGCTGGGGCATAAATGGTTGAAATGAATGAATAAATATTTATTCGAAAATACGGGAATCATCAGGATTTCACTAATCCGGAGCATTTTACACATCGTAAACCGGTGGCCAATCCGTAAAGCTGTAATCAGAAAATGAAAATCTACTGAACCGGTCAGCCAGATACCGCCGGATGACAACTGCAATCTACCGCCGGTAAAACGCACTGTTCCATATTCATCTGTTCCAGGCGGTTTTTTCGGTCATTCAGGCAGCGGCTACACGATGAGAACTGGCCAAGATCCCACGTATCAGCAAAAACTCTGCCCTGGTTTAGTTGAAGTGCCCTTTCGAAAGTCTCTTCCAGGGCGTGCAGAGTTGGAGGGACAAAATCTCCATTCTCTAATAGTCGGTCCATGATGCCGTTCCCGGGTCGTGTTGGTATGATGGAACAAGTGCTTATCCCCTGGCCGAATGCAAACCGAACAGAATTTAGACACCACTCAATGTTTTCCCGGGGATCAAGTAAAAACGGCGGGTTAAGCAGAATAAATGCACGGGTTCGGATATCGTGCGAATGCAGGTAACCGGCCGCCTCTGACACATTTTCTTTTGTGATCTGCTTGTTTAGTTTTGGCAAAACTTCCGGATGGATCGTTTCGAGCCCCATTGCAACTTCCAGGTTTCCTTTTAGCATGTCCCGAAAACGGGGTACCTCATCAGAACACAGTTTAGGGTGGTTTTCAACAATCACGGTGTTAAAGGGATCGAGCAGCCCCGCAATCTCCCGGTAATCTTCGGGGGGTATTGCCTTCCTGTCAAAAAAATTACCGTTGTTATAAAGTTTAATAGTATCGGCCGGCGGTAGTTTATCCAGGGCAAAACGAATTTGCTCCGGAATGGCTCCCGCGGGCGTCGGTGAGTCGATTGTGTCTTTCCACAGATCGCACATCACGCAGGTAAAAGAACACTCCTTGTTGGTTAGAAACAGCGTGTTTACTGAGTGATGCTTCCCGTCAGTTCCCGGCTCCGATTCGTGCAGCCACCCATACGGTTTAAACGGGTCCATATCATGTTTGGGGGGTCTTTGCGATTTAATAGCCTTGTTATCAGGCATAAAGTGACCGGAAGTAGTTTCTGTAGGTCATTTCATTTTCAGGAAAAAGCTTGTTGAACCCTTCATCATTGATGGCTCCGTGCTGGAATCTGCGTTTGGGATAAACCGGCATATCTAACCCCATGACTGCTTTTATCCCGCGCTGCACAATATCACCTTTCAGCGCATAGAGCTCTTCGTGTTTCCAGTCTGTTAACTGGATAAATGGTATTCCTTCAGATACTTCAATTACATTTGGCAGCGAGTAGGGACTAAATCCTTTAAACCCAAATTTTTTGGCCGGTGCAAAGGTTCGGACATGTCCCCTGCTTTGACCGCCCGAGTAGGTGAGAGAGTGTTTTATTTTGTCGACGCCCCAGCCTTCGTGGTATAACAGCGGGTTGTTCAGTACGCTCCGAATGGTTAGCTCTGTATTCTCTTCGATAGGGTACGATTTCATGTTTTCGTCTCCGCCATCTCCATCTGCCAGCCAGGTCCAGCCGGGGTATTTCTGGCGGATTTTTCTGATAAGAGTCAGCCCCATCGTTGCGGCTTCCACATCACGTTGTTTATAGTCTTCAATAACACGAATGGTCTCTTTATAATCCAGCTCAGAGGCATCGGCCTCAATCACTTCAAGGAATACGGAAAGATCGAGCTGATCCAGGAAATCAAATGCCTGGTCTGCATCAGCGGCTTCACCGACGGCCAGTGTAAATGCCTTCAGGCGGGACGGACTCATGCCAAGATCCAGCATCTGCTTGTAGAGCGATAAAAAGACCGAACCGCTGTCAATTCCGCCTGAAAACAGAACGCCAACCGGTTCATTTTCGGGAATGGTTTTCAGCCATTTACGGCACTCCTTATTAAGTGCACGAATATACTCTTCACCGATTGCATCAAGATCTGTGTCGAGAGTGTTGCGTTTGGGTTCAAAATAGCGGTTAAACTGTGGGTTTGGATCCGGACAGCCAACTACGTCAAGCCTAACAAGGTAGTGTGCGGGCACCATCCGGGTGTAATCCGGGCGGAACTGCCCGGCAAGACCAATCTCTTCGAGGTAACTGTGAATTTCATCAATCCGCTCTGCCACAATCAGCAGTGGTCCTGATACCTGTTTCGCCATAAAGTATCGCATCGGCCGGCCGATAGATCGTGCCAGGTAAACCTGCTGTCCAGTTTTATGAACTATCGCAAATGAACCGTCAATTTCCCGCACCTTTTTGGGATCTCCGGAAGCGATTCGCTCTTCAGCTTCTTCGGCAGACATGTTGAAGATTTGGTTTTCTGAAGGATCGAGAAGACTAACAAAATCGTGAAGTTTTTTAATAACGTGTGGCATAATAGTGCACAAGATTTGATTATTGTAGACGGTGGCTAAAAAGATAATGAAATTTCCCCCGACTGTCGATTGATATGACAACTCTTTTGATTGTTTACAAGGCAAAGAGAAGGAAGGCAGACGCATCTGAGCCTTTCGTTGAAAAGGGCAATCCTCGGAACAGCGTCGGGGGGAAAGATTCAGGAATCTCTGAAATCTGCCGTATATTTAAACCTGAAGTACATCATAATATCTCTATCAAAAATTGTCCATTCTTGCCTGATAACGAAAAAAATCGGATTACACTCAACCGGGAAAGTAATGAGCATACGCGGCGACTGAAGCGAAGTCTCAATAAGGTTAAATGGTCGCAAGCACTGATGCAGATATTTTGGACAGCCGGACCGGTAACCACGCTTGGGCTGATTGGCGGGTACTACATCGGTTATGGGACAATGCCATCCATCCAACTGCTGATCTATTTTGTAAGTTTTACGATCTTTTCCGGGGTAATAGGTCTGCTGGCAAAAGTCGTATATGATGGAACAAGGGGACACCTTGAGGAGCAGAACGAAAAAGATGTGCAGCGGGTAACCGGAAAACTTGCGGATTTGATTCTGATTGCACGCGATAAAGTAGTACAAACTTATGAAGGAGAAGCGCGGCAAAGGGAAGCGGCATTACAGTTACTGAGACGGGTTGATTTATCTCCTTATGGTGTGACTATTGCTTTTAAAGATCTGACCGGAAACCGGGAGATCGGGGAGATTATGGGGCAGATTTTTGCCTACCGGCGAATCGGGCTGCAAACCAAAGTACATGAGCTGTATTCTGCCCATCGCGACTTGATCGAAGAATCTGCATCTTCCATTGAAAAACAATCTCCACAGGCAGCAAGAGAGTTAAAACAGTGGTTTACGGGCAACACATCCGGCCGGCTAAAGTACGGGGTTCCCAGGGAAAAGTACTTTTTGCAGCGTGTGATGTCTGCGATAGAGAACAACAGCCCCTACATCATGACCTTTCGGGATGTGGAAGAGATGATGATACTTGCGTTTGAACTGATCAATGGCCGCGAAATTCCTACGCTGATTTTTACCTACTCCGGCCGCTGGAAATATGCGAAACGGCTGGATGATCTCGAAAAAAAACGTAGCCGGTATCGGGTGGCACAAGCGCGGGGGGGTAACAGAATTCGTGCTTTGGCAGCATACCTTGTAGAAACGGGTGTTACTTCATATGATGAATTACCCGAAGGGCTGGAAATCAATGAGTTGGTGAAGAAGGTTTCAAGGGTTATTGACCGGCTTACTCTTCAGATGCGGAAAGCTGCGAGAGATCAGAACCTGAGTATACGTGAAACAAAGCGGCTCGCGGATGTTCTGGACAACTGTATAGAACTCTATCAAATGGCAAACGAGGGATACCGGGAATCGAGAAAGCGGTATAAGGAACTTTCAGAAGTCCTCGAAGAGTGGGAAACCTTTTCTAAAAAATCGTCGGTGAGTAACGAAATCATTGGCTCAAAACGTGGCAAAAAAGGGATCCGGATAAAAGAGAGCGTAATATCATTAAATGAAGAGGCAAAAATTGATGTATGCCGGCATCTCTCATGGTACTTTCAAAAAGAGGATATTAAGACACGGAGCTACTCTCTTTTCTCATCATTTAATAATAAAGGGGCGATGTCTGCCCGGCGCCTCGCCATAGAGATAGCTGTGGCGCTTGAGCCGCATATTAAACTTTCAAGGCCGGAAATACAGCGGAATATTAATGCAACCCGGGCAATTTACCTTGGTGAACTGTCACCGGATATGAGTGATATTCAAAAACAGGAGCTTGGTGTAAAAATGGCAAAAGTGGCAGATAACGGACTCGGTATTGCGGCTATTCGTCTTGCTGAAGTTCTTGTGTGGCAGTATCAGGTAGATCTATCGGACGAAGCAATTGAGTTTTTACGGTATAACTATGGAGCCGGCCGCAGAACACTGGAACGCATTGCGAAACAAAAAAAAGGAGATGTACGGAGAAATGGACAAAGTCCCGATATTCCGCCACGTCCTGCACCACCTAAGAAAGTGTGGGGTCAAACATTACAAAGTGTTCGAAAAAGTGTTGCAAAACGTCAAACCTGATGTAATCAGGGAATAATTAAGAGTGGAATTTCGGAATGATAAAGCATCTGATTCGTACGGTCTGTATTAAAGAGTTTTTGTAGAGTTGATTTGCCGTATCGATTAAGAACAAGCATAGATACCGGCTGATCTTTCAAAAATGCAGCAATACCGCGAATGAAGTTTTTATGTTCTGCTACACTGATTTCAATTGTCGGGTCATCGGCTTGTTCACGCAAAATATCCCGAAATCCACGCAGGCGAATCCTGGTTTGAAAATCACGTTCAGGTGTAATATGAACAGGTGTGAGAGTAACACGGAATGGTTCAGTAACTTCTTTCAGAAACCTGAAATTTTCGGGGTCGCGTTCTTTCAATGAAGTTGCAAACACAACCACACTGTCATCAATCTTGAAATCCTGATCAGGAATCACGAAAACGGGTTTGCTGCAACTGGTTGCAACTTCGGTACTGACACTTCCCAATATCGATTTTGACAGGGCGTATTCAGTTTGCCCCCGGGTTCCCATCACAACAAGGTCTGCGGCCAAAGTATCTGTCTGTTTAAGAATTTCCCGCGCCGTCCGGCCATGTTTCACAATGGTCTCTGTTTTTAGCTCAGAGTCTATACTTTCGGCCACTTTTAATAATCGATTCCGTGCATTTTCCTCAATAATTTTTGACATTCCATCAATGGCCGTAACCGTGTTGTAAGGTGGTTCAACGATATGCAAAAGTGTTACACGAGCCTGATGTTTTTTAGCAAATTCCGAAGCGAAATGGACGGCTTGTGTTGAAAAGCCGGAAAAATCTGTAGGTACCAGCAGATGTTTTTCAGTATTGTTCATTGTTCTGTGGTTTTATGTTGACGGGTGAAGAGTTTAGAATCCGGACGGATGGTCAAAACAGAAGTTTCAGCATTTAAAGCTACTTTTTCAGCATTAGATCCCATAACGAGCTGCCGAACTCCGCTGCGGCCATGGGTTGACATCACCACGAGACCGGCATACCTATTTGCATAGGTCGTTATTTCGTGGTGAGCTGATAAACCGGCCCGGAAATCAACTGATACCGGAATCAGGTTGCCGTCCAGATCAAGTGTAAGCTGTTCTGAACTGGAATTTGCCGAACCAGTATCGGCTTGATGGTATGTGAGGTTTCCGGTATCCTCCGGGTTAAGAAAATCCTTTAGCTGGTTGATAAGGGTACGCCGGGCTTTATGTTCATCAGCCAGTTCGTTCATTGCAAGGTTGTGTGGCTTTAGGAAGCCAAACGTTTGTTTCACATACAATAAGGAAATAGAGGCATTGAAAATGGATGCGATAAAGGCAGCTGCATGAATTGACGCCATTGACAGGAGCGATCCATCAACCGGAACCACGATTCTGCCATTTTCCAGAATCAGAGGATCGTCATAGATGCGAAGTACCGGAACTTTAGATAACCGGATAACTTCTTCTGTGGTGCTTCCCCTGTAGAATTCTGACTGGTCTTTTCCTCTTACACTTATCACAATCAGTGAATAATTTCCTTTCCAGGCGTGATCGGCAATGATACGTGAAGGTTTTCTGCCTACCATAATGTGGGAAACACCGCGAAATGAAGCCGGAAAATAGGCATAAAGCTTCTTTTTTAGCCCCAGTTCAGCCTCATTGAAAAGGTGCGGGTACAGTTTATCCTGAAATTTATTGCCATCAGCGTCTTTGCTGCGAATCTGATTATCGTTGTAAATAAACTCGGGAATGACGTGAAGAAGATCAGATTTAGCGTTACTTTTGGACGCAATTTTCCCGGCAAATACACAGGCTTTGTCAGCTGATTCGGAAAAATCAGTCGGAATCAAAAGCTTATCGAATAAAGCCATAACTGCGGGTTTGATTAAATATCATCCACGGTTGTATCTATAAGATCAATTAACTGCCGGCAGGCATCCTCGCTTGAATCGCCTGATGCGGTAAGAAATTTACCTTCCGGGTTTTTGGCTTCAATAACAACCTCTTCTTTTTTGGGGTTTTCAGTTATGTTTTGAACAACAAATCCGCAGTATCCTGATTGTTGCAGCATCTGAATTCGCTCGTTTAACAGATAGTCAGGCGTGTCGTCATAATTGGCTTTCATAATAGACTCCTGTTTTGATGTTGATTGTAAGACTCAGGTTTCTAATAATAGTAAGTAGCTAAATTTCAGGGAATGTTGCTATAGCAATTTTTATGAAATGGATGTAGGGGAGAACCTTACAGGCAGATGGGCACAGAGCGGTAAATAAAAAAAGGGAGCCGAAGCTCCCTTTGTAGGGTATTCAAAAAAACCTGAGTGGTTACAATGTCGGGCAGCCCAGTATAAGATCTACCTTACCGCGTTCACCATCCGTAAATGTTCCACTTAGTGCAAGATCTGCGCTTAGAGTAAAACCACCGGAAATATCAATATTTTGCAATGTAACGAATCTCTGGTTAACACCATCGCCATCAGCAGAAACTGAGAACGTTTCGCCCATTACAGTTCCTGAAAGCGATACTGTTGTACCGGCATCACGTGCAGCCACCCAGAGTTCGGCCCGGTCAACATCATTAATGGAGCAGTTTGCCGGCATATTTGCAGACAAGTCACTGTATATCACATAATCTCCGCCCGCGGAAGCACTAATCTCATCATCCCCGGGATTGTAGGCAAAGTCGATGGATGTTGAACCATTCTGACTGAAGGTTGCATGCTTCTGTTCCCGATTAGCTCCTGCTCCGAGATCTCCCACACCAAGATAGATTTCCTGTTGTCCGGCGGAGGAAGTGAAGTTCCGGAAACGTACGCCAAATCCCTTTTCCTTTTCGCCTGAACCCGGTATAATGATAATCTGATCCTGAGCCTCATCAAACTGGGCATAAAACGCCCGGTTGCCTGGCATTCCTGTATCCGGCATTTCATTGTTTTGATCTACATCTTCCAGAATGGAGTCGATCAACTCCCGGCTGTATCCGCCTTCACGTACATAGCTTGGGAGATCCTCATCAGGAATCGTAGACATATCAAATTTTTTATGATCCATAATAGACCAGAGTGCGATCTGAACTTCAAGCCAGCTTAGGTCGTCATGTTCGTCAAAGTATCGGTCAACCTGATTCACAAGATAGTTTACATCCTGCCAGTAGGGTTCATTTTCAATAGAGTGAAGGCTCACATTGCCGTATGTTTCTCCTGATGAGTTTATGGGCACATCCCAAAGTGCACAAAAAGCGGCATACTCACCCGCTTCGATTCCGCTTTGTTCTTCCATTCCTTCGAGCTGAATGGTGAAGTTCGACGTTCGGCGGTTTTTATTAACAGAAGCTACAACTGATTCTGCACCTTCAATAAGATTAAGATGAGGCACATCAGACAGAGATTCTTCCAGTTCGTCTACGCCCGAAGGCTGCTCGCATGCTGTAATGGTTACTCCCAGTATGAATAGAAATGGAAGTACCAGCCGCAGTAGTTTTTTTTTATCCATGGTAAACGGTTTTTTAGTGAATGTTTTTAAGATTTAGCCAAACCTGTAGTTTTGTTTGCATTAATATAATTGAACAGTGGACCGGGCTGAATTAAGATTTTCAAATCGAAGCCGGAATCGGCCTTAATGAACAGGAAAGCAACCTCCATTAAAATAATGTAATAGGAAAAAGGGTGGGTCAAGTATGTATCGGATAAAAAAAGTTTCTCTCCTGACCAACGGAATGTGCCATGCCTTCTGCTTTACTCATACATTAACAATCCGATCAACTGTTTTAAAATGTACCTGGCAGGTTATGCATGATAAAAAAATAGAACCAGTGGTCGCTCTATATTTCAAGGTAGTTTTCAATAGTAATGTTAAGTTTGCGGGCATATCCTTTCAGTAATTCCACTTTATAGGGAAGCATGTTAGGCCCTTCGGACGATACAATTTCGTTGATGATGCGGTTACTGAATAAAAAACTGCTAACCTCTTTTCCATACTCGTTTTCAATTAGCTCTTTCATTGGCTTAAAAAGTTCATTTTTGGCGCGGTTAACACTTTCCCGCTGCTCGCGTATTTTATTCTTTTCAGCCTTTGAGAGGTTTCGTTCAGCAGATTCCGTTTCAGAGAGTCCTTTATTGATCGCTTGATTCCGTGCACCTTCGAGAATCTCATGCATTTTCTGCCTGATTTGTGAGTTACGCAGTCGTTTATGAATGCCACGCGTTTTTTCCCAGTCCTGCACTTTACCTGGTGAGCGGGCTATATCCATGAGTACTTCTTTGCGAATGACTTTAAATGAAGGTTTATTCAGTTTTTCGGCCATCTGTTCACGGGCGCCGATCAATTTTGAGTAGACATACCAGTCTTGCTCTGTAAAGTCACGTTTGTTTTTTTCCTTCAGAGGAGTGTTGTTTTGCAAATCAGAGTAATCTTCATGTACAAAAGCCTTATTTTCTTGCTCAATCCAGTGCCGGATCCCTTTTTCACAAGCCTCGCGGTGAAGATGGTTGTAGAGGGTTAAAAGATGAATTACGTCATCCGCGGCATATTCTATTTGTTTGTCAGATAGCGGACGATCGTACCAGTTACTTAGTTGAGATGAGTTTTCGGTTTCGATTCCTAAAATTCTGTTCAGGTGATTTGCCAGGGATGCCGGCTCGTAATTGAGCAGGCTGATCGCGAAATCAACGTCGTAGATATTTTCAGGAAAACAGCCAATGGAGTGAAGAAGACGCAAATCTTCGCCGAAGGCAAACGAGACTTTTCGTATTTTTTCATTTTCCAATACACGGAAAACGGTGTCAATGCTCAAGCGGTTGCTTAGCGGGTCAATCAGGTAGCACACCCTGCCATCAAAAATTTGCATCAGGCATAAGTTGAATCCATAGCGGTAGTAGTTTTTGTCAAACTCGAGATCAATAGCGATAATCTCGTTTTTTTGCAGATTTTGAACGGTATCGTCGAGATCTTTCTGCTGATCAATGAATTGAATGGTCATTCAGTCTGTTTTGGTATGTATTCATGTAAAAATGAAAAGGTAGGCAGATCTGATGATTTTAGAAAAGTCTCTTTTACAATATGTTGTGGGTCACTTGAGAGAACTCAGGTAAAAAAGGAAACGAATGGAATGGTTACACAGGCAGGATAATGAAAAAGTGGTTTAGCGCAGCGACCCTGATTGTAAGCGTATTGGTAACCGCATGTACATTCGTTGATGGTGGTCGAAATGGAGAAAACAGACCGGGTGAATTTATTGATTTATCTGAACCAGATCGGTTGGACAATATTCGGACGCTACAATTTGAGAGAGAGCAGGTTTTTGAAGATTCTCTTTTGCTTGACCGGATACCCGATATCACGGTAGATGACGAAGGAACACTTTACCTGGCGGGTGAAAAGTGGAATCATCGGCATGTACATTATTTTTTGGCCGGTGGAAAATATCTTGGAATACTAACTGACCGGCAAGCAAATAAACATGAGTTTGATCAGATTTCAGCTGTACAATTCAGAGATGATCAACTGTGGATTATGGACTCAGCAAATGACAGCATAACCCGTTACAGTACAGACGGAAAAACAAATTATGAATACATAGCTCTGGATTCGCTTATATCCGATAAATTCACAGCCGGTCAGGCAACTAATGCACTGGATTTTATTCCGCTCGGGGTTGACCGAAATGGAAAGCTCCTATTCGCGTTTTATGAACAACGTAATCCAGCCTATCAACCTGATGGCCAAATAGATATTGCACTATTATCAATATCAAACGGTGCAGAACCGGAAATCCTGTTTCAGGAGAAAGCTGATCGATACATTGTTGGTGATTATGCGGGCAAGCCGGCACCCTTTACGCTGCCAATAGAAGAAAAGCCGTTCATTGATTTTACAGGCTCGGGTAAGATCTTCAGCGCGTATTCTACTGATTTTTTAATCCGGGTTTTTAGTGCTGATGGTACTCCACTGCGAACGTACCGATATCCGGTAGAGCGAGTAGATTTTCAGCCTGAAGAGGACCTTTTACCGGAGTATTCGTATAATCGTCAGCTGTATATGGTACGTGAGAGTGCGGAGTATCCCGACCAATGGCCGGCACTGTATGATATGTTCGTGGATGATGAGCAGAATATCTGGGTATCCACTGTGCAGGAAAACCGTGAAGTTTCCGAATGGTTTGTGATTGATGATGATAATAAAAAAAGTGTGGCTGCCCGGTTCAGCTGGCCGGTTGATAAACCAATTCACGCTGTAAAAAACGGAAAAGCCTACACCATTGAACAGAATTCATCCGGTTTTGAGGTCGTTGTGCGATATAATGTGACCGGTTTAGCTGATTAGTGCTCGAAATGTAGACCAAGCCAACCTGCAAGACTGTTCCGCGCTTTTCGGAACTGCTGGCAGAGTTGGTGGGTAGATTTACACGTAGTTCTGGTATCGCACGGTCGCAAGCGGACGCTTGCGCGAGAGATCTGGATTTTTGCTAACCTTTTTGGACAGCCTCGATGTGTTTAAATCACTAAATCGGAAATCTTAAAAATCGTTAAATCATGGAGAACCGCCATACATGCCCGGTTTCCGGAGTATTCATGTAACTATTTATGAGGTGTAGCAATTTAGTGATCTGGAAACGTGCTATAAAAAATAGAGGATAGAAATTACGATAAAGGTCAGCATGATAAAGCTCATCACCACATCCATAGCGGGGCTGTAACCGTCGGCTTTGTTGCTGCGATCAGTAAACGGGTTCAGCCAGGTCATCGGATTTTCGAACTTCTCACTTAGGAAATTTGCGGTATCCAGGATTTTATCTTCAACACGGTCGAAAAAGTTATCTACCCAGGTGACGAATACCAGTCGGGTGGCAGGAGCTGCTTTTCGGTAGAACCAATCCACATCCAGTGCTATAATCAATTCGCCGGCCAGCTTTTTCTTCAGCAGCCAGAAACCGGCAAGTGTCATAGCGCTGATTTGCATCGTCTCTACAAAGTGATAGATCGTAAACGGGTTGTAGTCCGTTTCGAAGGGGAGATAGGCATAGAGTGTACCGGGAAAAAGGCCGTAGAAAATACAGGCAAATGCCGCGATGCTCATGGCGATGTACATGTTCACCGGCAGTTTCTTCACGTCAATATCGTTGCCGTCTTTATCAAACCAGGTGAACCAGGGCAGTTTCAGACCCACACTCAGAAATGTACCCACGGAGGCCAGCAGAAGCATCAGCTGGGCTCCTTCCACATGAGCATACCCTGCGGCACTGATGGTCATCCCTTTACTGATAAACCCGTTAAACAGCGGAATTCCAGAGATGGATAGTGCGCCAACCATGTAAAGACCAAACGTATAGGGCATTTTTTTGAACAGGCCGCCAAGGTTCACAAGCTTGCTTGTTCCGGTAGCGTATAAAACAGCGCCTGTCCCCATAAACAACAGGGATTTATAGAGAATGTGGCTGTAAGCGTGTGCGGTGGCTCCGTTCAGCGCCATCTCAGTGCCGATGCCGATGCCGCACACCATAAACCCAACCTGGCTGATGATGTGGTAGGCGAGAATCTCCCGGATGTCTTTACAAATAACCGCGTACACAACGCCATAAATGGCCATTGCCGCGCCAAACCATATCAAAATGTCCCAACCTGGAAAAACACGGATAAGAACATAGACGGCTGATTTTGTGGTGAATGCACTCATGAATACTGCACCCGTAATCGTGGCTTTCGGGTAGGCATCGGCCAGCCAGGTGTGCAGTGGAATTACAGCGCTGTTTACACAGACCCCTACAAGCATGAGCACATTAGCAAGGGTATATTCCTGTGTGAGGGTTTCTACTGCAAGAGAACCTGTTTCGGAAAAGTGCAGGATAATACCTCCGAGCAGCAGACCGCCGCCAAGCACGTGGTAGATCAGGTAGCGCATACCGGCGCCGTCTGACTCTTTGGTACGCCGTGCCCAGATGAGCCATGTGGAACTTACGGCCATCAGCTCCCAAAAGATGATTAATGTGAGAAGGTCGCCCGCAAAGGTAACTCCCAGTGCGCTGCCGGCATACACAAGAGCGTTTACCTGCTGGCCGAGATCCTTGATGTGGTGAGCATACACGCCCGCCACAAAGGCTGTGATGGAGAAAATGATACCGAAGACCCGGCTCAGGCGATCGACCTCCATCGCATGGATTTCATAGCTGAAAAACTCAAAACTGAGGGAGTAGCCGTTTGCAGCCGTAAACACCACGTAGAGAGATGCCAGAGGGAAGAGCAGAAAAACAGAGCTGCGCACCTTTTCCGGCAGAAAGGGCAGAAGCAGGGCCCCTACAATAAGGATGACTCCGGGTATGGTCAGAAACTCAATCATAGTAGTGGATGTCGCGGTTTACAATATTTTTGGCTAAAAACTTGGCGAAGTAGATAATCGCGAGGCAGCAGAGAAAGCCGTAGATCGCGTAGAATGCGGGAATAGAGTTCCACCAGTGGCTGTCGTAATCCGCCAGAAAGGTGAATTCGAGCACAAGTGTGATGGCTATTATAACGCCGATAACCGTCCAGACGATTTTGTTCAAATTCATGGTGCGCCTCCGTTAAACAGTGATTCGCTGACAAGCAGGGCTAAATCATAAAAATTAAAAAAGAGATTCGGGAAAAGTCCAAACAGTACCGATAGAGTGGCGGTAATCACGATGGGAACCACCATAAAGGGTGAGGCCTCCCCGTACTTTTCAAGTCCCTCCCCCGGCTTAAAGTACGCGCGAAAAAGAATGGGGAAGAAGTAGCCCACATTTAACAACCCGCTGACGATCAGTACGATTACCGGGATCATCATGTCTCCGTCGAGCGAGCCCAGAATGAGGTGCCATTTACTGAAAAACCCGTTAATCGGCGGGATACCCGCAAGTCCCATCGAACCCACCGCAAACGCGCCCATGGTCCAGGGCATCACTTTGGCGATACCGTTCAGATTACTGATTTCCGTTCGGTGAAGGTTCACATAAATTGCTCCGGCACAGAAGAAAAGGGTAATTTTCATGGTGGCGTGTGCGGCAATGTGCATGATGCCGCCCGTCATTCCAACGGGAGTGAGCAGAGCTACACCCAGCACGATGTAAGAGAGATGACCAACAGTGGAGTAGGCCAGTCGGCGTTTTAAATTATCCTGCGCAAAGGCGATGAGTGAGGCCAGGATGATCGTTGCCCCGGCAAGTACAATTAAAATATCGTTGAGGCCGTATGTAGCCATCACATCGGTACCAAATACGAAACCTACCATCCGCGTAACGGCAAAGACACCGGATTTCACGACCGCAACCGCGTGAAGCAGTGCGCTAACCGGTGTCGGAGCGGCCATAGCAGCCGGCAGCCAGCCGTGAATAGGCATAATCCCCGCCTTTACGCCAACAGCTCCAAGAAACAGGATGAAGACCATTAGCATGGTGTAGTGGGGCAGCTCAATTCCGTCGAACACTCCACCCGGCGTAAATTCAATGGTGCCTGTGTAGTGATAAATGATGGCAGATGCGGCCACCAGGAGCAGACCGGCCGTAAGCGTAAATGCCAGGTATTTTCGTCCCGCATTAATGGCTTCGCGGTTCTCTTTGTGGATCACCAGCGGGTAGGTGGCCAGGGTGAGCATTTCGTAGAAGACGATGAATGTGAGCAGGTTGGCCGAAAAGGCAATACCGATAGTTGCCGACAGGCAGACCGCAAAACTGGCAAAATACCGGGTCTGTTTGATTTCACCCGCACCCCGCATATAGCCCATCGAGTAGAATGAGGTGAAAATCCAGAGGCCTGAAGCGATTATGGCAAAATAGACGCCAAAGGGATCAGCGTTGAGAGCCAGCGGCAGGCCGGGGGCAAGATCAAACAGGTGAAGTTCCACGGAATTTCCTTCAATGGCACCGGGAAGCAGCGTGAGAACCAGGCCGAATTTAATCAGGCCGGCAAGTACCGTCCACGTTTCCCGCAGATTCGGTTTGGCGGAACTGAACAGAATCAGCGGCACAGCGGCCAGTGAAACCAGGATCGCTAATAAAGGTACGATAGAAAGATCCATCAATCGTGGTTCAAGTATTTAGATTAAAACGTTTATAGCGGAAAAATATCAAGCAGAATGCCAACAATTGCGGCGTTGGCAAATCCAATCACAAAAAGTCCGATTGCCAGTACTGCCATGGGTGACATCATGCTTGCAGGTACTTCGTCATATTCAATCGGTTCATCCGAAGCAATTTCTGCCGGTGCTTCGGCATCCGGTTTTTTCATGTACACATTCTCTAAAATCCGGAAAAAGTAGACCGCGTTAAGAAGCGAACTTATAATAATGACACCAAGAAACAGCCAGTTCTCGTTATCGATGGTTCCAAGCGCCAGGTACCACTTGCTGAAAAAACCGGCAAGAGGCGGCAGACCCACCATGCTGATGGCTGCAACACTGAAAGAGGCCATCGTCCATGGATACTTAATCCTGTAGCTGTCGTTAAAAAGGCTGATATCGGAGTGGCCTTCTTTGTATCGTAAGTTTCCGGAAACCATAAAGAGGCACGCTTTCATCACCGCGTGATTAAGCACATGTAGCAGAGCCCCTGCAAATCCGAACGGGTTGGCCAGGCTCAGCCCCATAATGATATACCCGATTTGAGAGACCGAACTGTAGGCCAGCATTCGTTTCATCTCGGTTTGTGCTATCGCCATCACCGAACCGTAAATAATTCCAATACAGGCCAATACACCAACAATATAAGAGAGAGGAAAAACGGCATCCGTCAGATCCACCCCAAACAGGTAGAGCATAATTCGAAACAAAATATAGGCGGCAACTTTTGTTCCGATTGGGGCAATAAGTGCAGTGGATGGTGATGACGCGTACGTATAGGAGTCTGGAAGCCAGCCATGCATTGGGAACAGGGCCGCTTTCACGCCAATGCCCACAATCATTAAAATGAGTGCGGTAACCACTGAGGAGTTTTCGGCCAGCATAGGGAGCATAGCCGTCATATCAATAATGTTAAGTGTGCCCGTGTTGGTGTACAAAAATCCAACACCCAGCAGGTAGAGCGTACCGCCGGCTGTTCCGATAATCAGATAACGGAAGGCAGCAAAAGGCGCAGGACGATTTCCGATGGAAATGAGAGCGTAGGAGGAAAGTGATGAGATCTCCAGGAATACATAGAGGTTAAAAAGGTCGCCCGTCAGCACCATTCCGTTAAACCCGAGCATCATTAACATCGCCAGGGAGTAGTATGCCAAATCCTTATCGGGAAACTCTTTTTGTCCTGGTTTGCCGGCGTAGATCAGACCCAGAAATGCAACGGTGTTGATTACAAGAACAACGAAACCGGAAAGCCCGTCGTAGACAAACTCTATGCCTATGGGCGGTTCCCATCCGCCAAAAAAGTAGCGAATGCTGCCGGTTTGCAGGTACGTGATAAATCCTGCAAGGGAAAACGCAGCGGCCATGCCCGATCCTAATACCGCGAGAGGCTGACACAGCTTTTCCTTCCAGAGACCGAAGAGCGGTATCAGCAGGGCAAACAGAACAAACGTTAACGCAATGATTGCAGGTAGATGCGAGTCGATCATTGAATTTTTTCTAACAGTTCTTGTTCATCAAGGGTACCATAGCGGTTATAGATTGCAATCAGCAGCGTGAAAGCCACACCCAGAGTAGCCACACCCACGACGATTGCCGTAAGCATGAGGGTATGAGGTAGCGGATTCAGGTAGCTGGCTACCTGATCAACCGGAATGTTAGGGTCAACAACCGTAACAGTAGCATCCCACTTATTGGCAATCGACACAAAATAGAGAACCACGGATATCTGTAGAATTGCCAGACCTATGGTTTTCTTGATCAGGTTCCGCTTAAAAATTATCCCGTAAACGCCAACGCAAAGCAGAGTCATCGAAAACCAGTAGGCGTAGTGACCCGTAAAAAATTCAACCATAATCTTCCCCCTTTACCATATTGTCATAAATCATTATAAGGATGGCCATTACCGTAAGCCCGATACCCACCTCAATAATGAGAATGCCGGTATAACGGAGCCAGTCGGGCTCCATTCCGGGAATCGGTAACTGTCCGTAATCTAAAAAATACCCGCCGGCAAGAACTGCCACTATACCGGTGAGGAAGTAAATGATCACCCCAATGATGGCCACGGGTGTATTGAGATACTCCTGCAGCTGAAGCCTGGAAATAATGCGTCCGCCGGAAACCCGAATCAGAAGAACGGAGGCAGCTAAAAGTGCGCCCCCCTGGAAACCACCACCGGGGCTGTAATGCCCGTGAAAGATCACATACCAGCCAAAAACCATTATATATGGACTGAGCAGGCGAGAGCCGAGCAGTACAATGGGACTTGGATGCTTACTTCTCATGATTTGCCCCTCCGTCGGTTCCTGCGAAGCACCAGAAGGGTGATTAACCCGGCGGTGTAGATAACCACCTGTTCGCCAAATGTATCAATACTTCGATAATCACCCAGAACTACCGTAACCATGTTGGGTGTGTGTGCATCGTTGTAAGCCTCCTGGATAAAATAATTCCCCATCACGCGGGTATCTGTAATGCTGCGTTCAGCATGCATCAGGTTATCAGGGTCACCCCGGTAGGGAAGATCCATCGACGCGTAGATCAAAACGCCGGCAAACAGCAACAGTATGAGTAGTTTGAAGAACTTCAATCGTTTGTTTTTCTTGAGGTTTGATAAACTACGACGACAAAAAGGACACCGGTAACACCTGCTCCCACAACGGCTTCTGTAAAACCAACATCAATCGCACCCATCACGGTGAAAAGCAATGCCATCAGGAAGCTGAAGATGGTCATCATCACAACAGATACCAGCAGATCATCAGCTTCGAGGGCCACAATTGCCGAGATCAGGAGGAAAATGTAGATCACAAGTTCAAGTTCCCAAATCATCCGTCGTTTTCCTCCGTTGAACGTTTATGAACCAGTGGTTTCAATCCTTTTTTAATGGCAGCACGGGCAAGAGCATGAGAGCCGATAGGGTTTGAAAGTGCAATAAAAAGAATGATAAACAGTAATTTAAGACTGCTCTGCGTAAACCCTTCGTAGATGATGAGTCCGCCAATCACAAAAATCACCCCAATAGTATCACTTTTACTTACAGCGTGAGAACGGGTGTAGAAATCAGGGAGACGCAGCAGACCGACACTTCCGGTAAGCATGAAAGAGATTCCAAGAACAACAAAGCCGATACAAAGTATTGTTTGAATCACGAGAGCTCCTGTTCTTGCTGTCGCTGACGTCTCATTTTATAAGAAGATAGATATTTAGCAATCACCAGGGATCCAAGGAACCCGAGAATTGCATAGGCAAGTGTGATGTCGATAAACATGTCGATCCGCCCGAACACATAGCCGGTCAGGCAAATTAGCACAATGGTTTTTGTAGCAATGGCGTTGGTGGCCAGCATCCGGTCAAAAAGAGATGGCCCCTTCACAACCCGCACAAGGGGAATGGCAATAATAATTGTTAATACCACTGCGCTGTAGAGAAAAAACAGTTCCATTCCTCAGTTTTCAGGGGTTAATATTTTGAAATCACGGACAACGGGCCGGTTTTCTTTGCTGAACAGCGAAAGCACCTGCCGTGGCATAGTGTCATCCGCGATACCCGCATAGGAGTTGCTGTCGAGCGCATGTACGGTGAAGAGATCATCTTCAATGTCTACGGTAAGGGTTCCGGGAGTCAGTGTAATGGAGTTGCCAAGAATCATTTTTGCATGTGCACTCGGCAGATCTACTTTAAAAGTTACCAGTGTGGGTTTGATGGGCATTGCCGGACGAATAATAACCATCAACACATGAAATCCAGCCACAAGAATTTGATAGATCATCCAAAAAAAGTAGAAGAACGCACGGCCGAACCTGAGTTCACTCAAATCGTCCATGTCGTCCTCAAAGAAATGATGCTGCTTGAGCTTATAGTTGAGAGCCATCACTCCAACAACTGTTACCACTCCCATGGCCAGATGAACCAGATCCAGAAAGCCACTCATTGCGACCCAGAAAGCCATCAGGGAAATAAACGACATCGTAAGAGAAAAAAACGACAGTTTATTCATTGAGAGTTTTGCAGTTTAATAGAATTCTCACACGGTTTTTTTTGTAAGCACCAAACATATCAAAAAAGTGTAATCACCCGCAATAAAAGTTCATGGATTTTTGTAAAAAACATTTTTTCTGGTTCACGCCAATTATATAGTATACAATGAACCGGCGAATTAATATAGGTTAATGGTTTGTAAACAGTATCTGCGGATCACCACAGGAAAATTGATTTAATTATCCGTTGTTTTGAGTTTATCTTGAGAGAGATTTTTGTATCTTTGCCACCTGTATTTTTATGGCTTTCAAAGAGGCCCGGAAAAAGAGCGAAATAAATTAACCTGTTGAATGGAAACACCCACTGCGTTAGTCAGCTTAATTATTGGATTGCCACTGCTTGGATTTCTGCTGAATGGAATTGCAGGCCTCTCATCTGAAAATTATCGGGCCAAAAAACCCCTGATCGGTATTTTAGCGAATGCAGCAGTTTTTCTGCCGTTTTTGATTTCTCTATATCTTTTTATTGGATTTCAGGGCGGATCGGATGCACTTGTTGTAACGCTGTTTAACTGGATTACGGTAGGATCGCTATCTGTGGATATTGCCTACCGAATTGATGAACTCTCCCTGATCATGTCTCTTGTGGTTACCGGAGTTGGTTCTTTGATTCATCTCTATTCTATCGGGTATATGAATCACGATCCGGGCTACTGGAAGTTTTTTGCCTACCTGAACCTTTTTATATTTGCCATGCTGAACCTGGTACTGGCCAATAATCTGCTTCTTTTGTTCCTGGGATGGGAAGGTGTAGGGCTTTGCTCATATCTGCTTATTGGATTTTGGTATACCGATATGGCCAAATCAGATGCGGCTAAAAAGGCTTTTCTCTACAACCGGGTTGGCGATTTTGCATTTCTGATTGCCATGTTTATGGTTTTCGGAACTATCGGGAGCCTGGACTTTGATGCAATACTGAATAATCTCGATCTCTTTTCGGCCGGTTCTGTGTTTACTATTGGCCTGTTGATGCTTATTGGGGCTACAGGGAAAAGTGCCCAGATTCCGCTGTTTGTGTGGCTGCCTGATGCAATGGCCGGGCCAACCTCTGTATCTGCTCTGATACACGCCGCAACCATGGTAACATCCGGAATTTATTTGATCACGAGGCTGTCGCCCATGTTCGTGATGTCTCCCGAGGTAATGGTGATTATCGCTGTGATTGGTGCACTTACTGCAATTGTGGCTGCTACGATCGCCATCACACAAAATGATATCAAAGGCGTACTGGCATACTCTACAGTCTCGCAGCTTGGTTTTATGTTCCTTGCTTTAGGGTCGGGAGCATTTACGGCAGCCATGTTTCATGTGGTTACACACGCATTTTTCAAAGCTTGTCTTTTTCTTGGGTCCGGGTCTGTCATTCATACCATGGAACATGTGGAGCACAAACTGCATGATGCCGGTAAACACGTAGAGTTTGATCCGCAGGACATCCGTAATATGGGTGGTTTAAAAGATTGGATGCCATCTACTTATAAAACCTTTATGATTGCCACAATCGCCATTGCTGGTATTCCACCGCTTGCCGGGTTTTTCTCCAAAGATGAAATTTTGATGCACGCGTTTAATATGGGGCTCGGTGAATTTGCCGGCGCTATGTATTTTGTGCTGTGGGGCGTGGGTATGGTTACCGCCTTCCTTACCGCTTTCTATATGTTTCGGCTCACGTTCACCACGTTTCATGGTACGTTTAAACTGCCATCTGTAATTCCTGGTGCCGAAGGATCCGAGCAGTATTTGCATGAAAGCCCCTCCACCATGACCATTCCTCTTTGGTCGCTTGCCGGGCTCTCAGTTGTGGGTGGGTTCATCGGGCTGCCAAACTTTATAGCTAAAACATTTACCGGCGAAGAAGGGCACATTAACTGGCTGCACGAGTGGCTTTACCCAATTGCAGCTGATATTCCGCTTACGCTATCGGTTCCTGCCGAATGGGTGCTGATGTTTGTGTCAATCATTGTTGCTGTATCAGGTACGTATGTTGCCTGGAGAATGTATGGTAGTGACGGACAGAAAGAGTCAGATGCAGCCGTATCGAACCGTTTTGGTTCGCTGTATGATGTCTGGAAAGATAAGTACAGCCTGGATGAAGTGTATGAAGGAACGATCGTACATCCCGTCGTTAACTTTTCCGACCGGGTGCTGGCTGTATTTGATATGAAAATTGTAGATGGTTTTGTAAATGCAGTTGCCGGCACGGTACGATTGTTTGGCAGCCTCATCCGGTATATTCAAACAGGTGTTACAAGCAGCTATGCGCTGTTTATGATACTCGGTGTGATCCTGGTATTGTCAATGCTATTGTTTTAATCGCGTAAAAACTGATTATGGAGCTTCTTTTAAATATAGTTATCTATCTTCCGCTGGCCGGTGTGCTGGCTGTTCTTTTGTTAAAAGACGGCCCATCGGTAAAGTGGACGTCACTCGCGGCTACATCAGCTACATTTCTGCTCTCGATTCCGCTATTATTAAATTTTGATATTGCAAGTTCAGCTGTTCCCCAGTTCGTCACCGAGGGATCTCCAATTCTTGAGACGATGGACGTAAAATATCTGGTGGGGCTTGACGGACTCAGCCTGCTTTTGTTTATGCTAACCACCCTGATGGGGCCTATCGTAATTCTCTCATCCTGGGATTCAGTAACTAAAAGCCTGAAAGGATATTACGCGATGCTTCTGATTCTTCAGACAGCATCATTGGGTACATTTGCAGCACTTGACTTAGTTGTATTTTATGTGTTTTTCGAGTTGTCTCTGATTCCAATGTACTTTTTGATTGGTATTTGGGGCGGCAGCGGCCGGATCCAGGCTACCGTTAAGTTTTTTATCTACACGCTTGTCGGTTCGCTTATCATGCTTGTGGCGCTCCTGTATCTTGGCTTCAATGCTGGTGCTGCAACGGGAGTGTATGAATTTACAGCAGACTGGCGATTTATATCCAGCCCTGAATATACCATTGGCCTTGTGGAGCAAACCTATATGTTTCTGGCATTTGCTCTTGCATTCTGTATAAAGGTTCCGCTTTTTCCATTTCACACCTGGCTGCCATATGCCCATACCGAAGCTCCAACAGCAGGGTCTGTGGTGCTTGCTGCCATCATGCTGAAACTCGGAACATACGGCTTGTTGCGAATTTGTATGCCCGTATTTCCAAACGCATTCATGGAATTTGCTCCCTGGATGGCCGGTCTTGCTGTCATCGGGATCATTTACGGGGCACTTGTGGCTATGGTGCAAAAAGACGTGAAGAAACTGGTGGCCTATTCATCAGTGAGTCACCTTGGTTTTGTAGTACTCGGTATCTTTGCTTTCAATACTATTGCCGTACAGGGTGCCATTATACAGATGGTAAATCACGGGCTCTCTACCGGGGCTCTTTTCCTAATTGTCGGGATGATATACGATCGGCGACATACACGGATGATTGAAGATTTCGGCGGAATTGCCAAGTCGGTTCCTGTTCTTGCAGTTATGTTTATGATTGCAACACTTGCATCCATTGGGTTACCCGGCCTTAACGGATTTATAGGTGAATTCTTTATTCTTCTTGGATCCTTTAATTCCGTTCTATACTCAAATATAACGTTTGCAGTACTGGCAGCTACCGGGGTTATCCTGGCGGCGGTTTATATGCTTTGGATGTATCAGCGTGTAATGTTCGGTACGCTGGATAAAGAAGAGAATAAAGCAATGCTCGATTTAAACGCCCGTGAAGTAGGTCTGCTGGTACCCCTTGTCATTTTTATGATCTGGATTGGAATTCGTCCCGTGGACTTTACCGACTATTCAGAAGGGTGGACCGAGAATTTCATTAATGTAACTGAAAGTAAAAGTGTAGCTGTTCTTGAAAACACAGCGCAGGAAGATCTGCCGGACTGGACAGCAGCTTTTTATGGCATCAACGATATTGAATCAGAATCACAATTCGCAAATAGAGATTAAGGAGAACAATGAATCCACTGAATGAAAAACAACTCAACAACGAACTTTCATCGCTCGATGGCTGGGAGTTTAAAGAAAATAAAATCCACAGAAATTTTGAATTCGATGATTTTAAAACAGCACTAACATTTATTGTGCGTGTTGGTTTTGATGCAGAAGGGCTGGGGCATCACCCCGAACTCTTTAATGTATACAATTCCGTATCCATTAGCCTGAGTACGCATGATGCCGGTGACAAAGTCACGGAAAAAGACATTAACCTTGCAAAAGCGATAGACGCGATTTACAAAACGTTTTAGTATGGAATACACGCAAAATTTAGTGGCATTCTTGCCGGGAATCATCATTGCGGTTACCGGTTTGGCAGCCTTGTTGATGGATGCATTTAATCAAAAAGCAGATACGGTTTACACCCTGTCTGTTGTTGGAACCCTGGCAGCCCTTGCCTCAGCAATTACCGCCTTATTTGGAGGCTCAGGTACGGCCTTCAGCGGGATGATTGCATTTGGAGGCGTGGCTGCATTTGGATCGGCAATTGTGCTCGTAGGTGCGCTTTTTTCTCTGATTATCTGCAGGGATTATTTTGTGGACTTCGACCTCCACAGCGGCGATGTATATGCAATGATCCTCTTCGCAACCGTAGGAATGCTTGCACTTGCAACATCAAATGATCTCATCTCATTTTTCCTCGGCCTCGAAACTATGTCGATCTGTCTCTATGTGATGGCAGGGATGTTTAAAAATGAGGAAACCGGTGCCGAAGCTGCATTGAAGTATTTTTTGCTTGGTGCATTTGCCACAGGTTTTTTACTCTACGGCATCGCGTTGATATACGGAGCCACAGGACAAACAAATTTCGAAGAAATTGCCGGTGCAGCTGAACCCACATTGCTATTTTTAGGAGGCTCTGCACTGCTGCTCGTTGGTATTTTCTTTAAACTTGGGGCGGTACCGTTCCACATGTGGACTCCCGATGTGTACCAGGGTACGCCAACCACACTGACCGCCTTTATGGCTACTGCTGCCAAATCTGCCACATTTGTTGCGTTTATACTGATTTTAACAAGAATGCTTCCCGGAACGGAATCCGGCGACTGGACCGGTGTGATCCAGGTAATTGCCATTCTTACCATGATCGTCGGTAACCTGATTGCGCTCGTTCAAAACAACGTAAAACGGATGCTGGCCTATTCCAGTATTGCCCATGCCGGTTACCTGCTTGTAGGGCTTGCTGCAGGAACCGCGGCAGGCTACTCAGGAGTGCTGTACTACCTGTTTGCCTACACACTCATGAACGTGGGAGCTTTTGGTGTGATTGCTTATTACGAACGAAATCACGGCCTCGATTTCACATCTATTGAGAGTTATGCCGGACTTGGGTTTAAAGTGCCGGCCATGGGTGTGATGCTATCTATTTTTCTTTTCTCCCTTGCGGGTATTCCTCCGTTTGTAGGGTTTATAGGGAAATACTACGTCTTTGCAGCCGCAGTAAACGCCGGGCTTGTTCCACTCGCTATTATTGGGGTATTAGCCAGTGCAGCAAGCGTTTATTACTATCTGCGAGTGATGGTGTACTTATATTTTAAAGAGGCTCACAAAGATATTCCGATGATTACACCAGGCAAAGTTTTTACCTCATCACTTGCACTCCTTGCATTACTGACTATATACTATGGTATGGAACCAGTATTGCCGTTTACCGGGCTTATTGAATTGATCTCCTCCTACTACACAATTTAAATTTCAGGGGTGTGTCCTGTTTGATACGCAGAATGAAACAGTTTTATAAAAGCTTCCGGCTCTGAAAATTCAGGGCTCACTTTCCTGCTCAGTAAAATTGTTTCAGAATTTATCTTTCTTTATCTTTGGAAGCTCTGTTGCCGGCGAAACGTACGGCAACTGTTTCCAATAATGGAATACAACCAAAGATAAAGTACCAAATGAAGAATGAATTTTATGAAATGACGTACATCCTGAACCCGGTTCTGGATGACGACAGGTTCACAGAACTTGTTGACTTCGTCAATAACCTGATTAAAGAGAACGGCGGAGAAGTCGTTGATGTGGACGAATGGGGCTCAAAACAGCTTGCCTACCCGATTGAAAAGAAAAATTCCGGCTACTATGTGAACCTCTATTTCGAGGCTCCAAAAACAGCGATTGAGCCCATAGAACGGAATTTACGTATCAATGATGACGTAATGCGTTATCTTACGCTGAAATATGACGCGAAGATGAAACGTCACTACGATCTGAAAAAGAAAGGGGACCTTCCTGTTATCTTTGATGATATAGAAGAAGGCGAAAAAAGCGACGAAGATTAATTTATAAAACTCCACGACTATGATTAATAATCCATCCCACCCGAAAAAAGGACATTTAAAAACTAAAGAGTGTAAGTTCACAAAAGCCGGTATCGAATATGTCGATTACAAAGATACCGAAACACTGCTTCGCTTTATCAACGACCAGGGAAAAATCCTGCCTCGCCGTGTAACAGGAAATAGTGCGCGACATCAGCGCCAGCTTTCAACAGCGGTGAAACGTGCGCGGTTTATGGCACTGATACCATATGTAACTGAAAACCTAAGATAATCCGGAGATAACTGATGAAACTGATTTTAAAAGAAGATGTAGAAAAGCTTGGATCGGCCGGAGACCTGGTTGATGTAAAGCCCGGTTACGGCCGGAATTATCTTATTCCGCAGGCTAAAGCTGTGATGGCTACCCCTGGTGCGATTAAAGAGTACGAAGCCCTGCAGCGCGAAGCTGAGCTCAGAGCGGAACTCACGGTCGAGAAAGCGAAAGAACTGGCTCAGAAACTGGAAGCCACATCTGTTACCATCCCTGCTTCTGTGGGTGAAGATGACAAAATTCACGGAACAGTTACCAATATTCATGTTGCTGAAGCTCTCGAAGAGCGCGATATATTGATTGATCGTCGAAAAATTTCTGTCGATCAGGATATCAAAACTCTGGGCGAATACACGGCGACAATTGATCTTCTGGGTGATTTAAACCCACAAATTAAGATTTGGGTTGTGAAAGATGAAGAAAGCGGCTCCTGATCAGCCATTCTCTTACTTTTGCAGTGAATAGAATAAAAAGGCGGCCAATCGGTCGCCTTTTTTATTGTAACCTGACTTCGGTCGTATTACCGGCAGTATCTACTTTTGGATAGTATCAACGGAACTCAGGTTATCACATCTTTTCAGGGGTATAAACCAGCCCCGTTTTGGGACATCCTTCGACTTTCAACCCCTGGCTACCGTATTGTGCTGATCAGGGGCTACGGATATGACGTTCCGCAGCAGGACTTAGATCAGGTGAGTCATTTAATATCAATGCAGTTTCGTATTCAAAGAAATCTACAACACCTTCAATAGCCGGGTAAGAATGGAAGGCAGGTCCATCGGGTGAACTGTACGTTTTCTGTTAATTCAGCTATTCAGCCCTGGCAAAATAAATTTACTCTTTTGAGCTACTGAAATAGTGTTCAAATTGTATCTTTTCAGTTAACTATACCAATTATCATCAGTATAACCTGACCGGCTTCTGAAGCGATTTTTGATTCAAATAATATTCATTCTGTTCATGACTGCACTCACCATGCTTGTGACGACACCTGCATTTGGCCAGTCAGATTCACTCAAAACAGAAACGATTGAGCTCAGTTCCGCCGATACTTCCCTCTTTCTTGGGTTTTTGATTCCTGAAGAATCGGTGAATCTCACATCCGAAGAAGATGCCCTAAATCCGGATTGGTGGTCATTTGACAGCAGTTCAGGTTTGTTAACAATTCAGATCCCGGTTGAAAGAATAGGAGATATTTCACCAGTACGTGTAATATATCGTCCGTCCGTTATAGATGTAAACAGGATTTACAGATTGCGTGAATTCAGGTTGGTAGAAGATTCAGTGGATGCCGATTCGGTATTCAGTTCCGAGGAGGAGTCCATCCGCAGGGAGGTACAAAGCGGGGATGACCTGTTTGGCGGGTCGGATCTGAATCAAAGCGGGAGCCTTACACGGGGTTTTACGGTGGGTAACCGACAGGACCTTGCTCTCGATAGTGGATTGCAGCTCGATTTAAACGGGAATATCACCGATGATATTACGATAAATGCATCACTCACCGACCGATCTACACCCATTCAGCCGGATGGAGCTACACAGAATATCCGGGAATTCGACCGTGTTTATATCCAGCTGAATGCACCGGTTGGTGAGTTAGAACTTGGTGATGTGGATATCACGTATGATGAAAGCCGTTTTGCACGAATTAACAGGAGAGTGCAGGGAGCAGTGGGGGAGGCGACTACTTCTCACGGGGAGTTTGGCGGTGGAGCTTCTGTGGCCCGTGGACAATTTCGTACCCAATCTTTCAGCGGCGCGGAGGGTGTCCAGGGACCCTACCGCCTTTCCGGCGCTGAAAATGAAGCTTTCATAATCGTGATCGCCGGTTCAGAAACGGTGTATGTAAATGGTAACCGGGTAAACAGGGGGGCAGAGAATGAATATATCATTGATTACGGGCTTGGGGAAATAACATTTACGAATAACCTTGCAGTTACGGATGAAACACGGATAGACGTTGAGTTTCAGTATATCACACAAAATTTTACACGAACACTTTTTACCGCCCGGGGGAAAGAAGACGGGCTTTGGGGGGACCGTTTAAGTATAGGGGCAAACTATATCCGGGAAGCCGATAACAAAAATCCAAATACACAATTAAACCTGGCGGGTGATGAAATTGAACTGCTGCGGCAACTCGATGGTGAGGAGGATCTGTTTGTAAGCGGAGCAGATTCCGTTGGTTTTCGGGAGGATGCGAACTACGTTCAGTATGCAAAAGTAGATACCACTTTTGATGGTGAAAAAGTTGAGATTTTTAAAAACCTGCCGGGCGATTCGCGGTCGGCGTGGAGGGTTCGGTTTAGTAATCTCGGGGAATCTAATGGGTCATACCGGCGAACGGGAAGTGTCGTAAATGGAATTTTATATGAATGGGTTGGTCCCGGTCTTGGCCGCTATGAGCCGGTAGTGAGGCTACAAGCCCCAAAGAGTCACCAAATGCTTTCAGTAAGCTCTGAGCTGCAGATAAACCGATACCTGAGCGCTGAGGCGGAGTGGGCAGTGAGTGAGTACGATGGAAACCGTTTTGCAACCGGTAACAGCACTGAAACCGATTTTGCATTGGATGCATCCCTCAATCTTTCTGATCTGGAGACAGGTGCCGGATCTTTTCGGGCCGGCGCGGAGCATAGAATCATAGGTGAAAAATTCAGATTTTTTGATCGACCGAGAGAAGTGGAGTTTGATCGGAAATGGAACCTGGTACGTGTGGGAATTGACTCCGAAGAGGAGCAACAAACCTCGGTTTTCGCCTCGCTATCGGATGGTGATGATTCCCGTTTACGGATGGAGTTAGGGCGGCTTGGCAGAGACGGTTTTGAAGGACGCCGGGCAGAGATAGTCGCTTCACTTCAAAAACCGGGAGTTCCAGGAGTGAACACCCGCACAACCTATGTTGAAAGTAGTGACAAACGGCTGGAACAGGATGGGGTATGGTTTCGCCATATGGGAGATGCAGTGGCTCCGGTTCAGCTCGGCAGTACAGAGATTTCTCCGTTTATAAACTGGGAAACGGAACAGAGGTATCAGCGATCATTTTCGGATACGCTACTTCAGCAGTCGCTGCAGTTTTACGATCTCAATCCCGGGATCCGATTTGGTTTTAAGTCACTCAATTTTGAAGCGGGGCTTGGTTATCGCGAAAATTTTCGTCCGGTTGATGACGAGCTGGTAAAAGAATCATTTAGCAGGTCGGAAAGACTGAAGGTAGAATTTGTGCCATCGGGGAGCTTTCAGACAGAGAACAGCATCCAGCTGCGCCAAAAAACAGTGCGCGAACCCTTTTTGCAGGAAGCCGCTTCACCCGAAAGCAGAGGTGCATTGCTTCGGTCTATTACAAACTACGATATTGCAGGAGGGGATATCAACGGCGAGGTTTTTTATGAGGCCAATACGGAACGCCGCGCTCTGCTGCAGGAGACCTATGTTGAAGTTGGACCTGAACTTGGCCAGTACGTGTGGGAAGACAGCAATGGAGACGGTGTTCGTCAGGTTGATGAATTTTTTAACGAAATCACACCGAACGAGGGAAGCTATATCCGGCAGTTTGTTCCATCGGATGAACTTCAGCCTGTAATTGACCTTGTGTTCCGGGTAAGAAATGAACTCTCGCCGGGTGCGCTTGCAGAGATTTATTCAGGTGGCGAACAACGCAGATTGAGTCGCATAAGAATAAACTCCCTGTTTGAAATCCGGGAAACAAGCCGCGAACAGAATTTGAGTAAAGTCTATTTTTTAAATGCTTCCGCGCTCAGGGATTCGACTCAAACGATAAGCGGACAAGAAATTCAAAGGCATCGTATTGCATGGAGATCAGAAAACCGGGACAAGGAATTTAGTGTCTCGTACAACCACAGTAAATCTCTTACGCAACGTGCGGTTGGGGTTCAGACGGGGCTCAACCGGGAGTTGAGCACGAATGCCGGGTACCAGTTGTCCGGTAAAGTTCGGTTGTTAGGCACGGTCCGGCGGACCATCCAGCGCAACACGAATACCCGGTTTGATTCAAGAAATTATAACATCAATGGAATGGAGTTGAACCCCGGTATTAGTATCGTACTAAATCGGTCGGCTCAAATGGAATGGCGCACAGGTTACACCCGTAAAGACGGTTCATCATCAGCGGGCGCGGTGCAATCATCCACCTTTCAGGTAGAAAATAGTTCACAAATATATCTGTTTAATCGGCTGCAAAATCGAATTCGGCTTCAGCTTCGGCATACAAACCTGGAAGGTATAGCTTCTGGACAAACCCTGTTTGAGTTAACTGAAGGTGTTGGAGAGGGTACGAACCTGGTGTGGAGTTTGAATAGTGATTACCGGACATCATCACTTCTCAGGATATCACTTCAATACAATGGGCGAACAACTTCAGAAAATAAAATTATTCAAACATTACGTTTGGTAGTTAGTGCTGTCTTCTAATATATTCCAATAAGTAACTGCGAAGATATAAAGCTGTGTTTAAATCGTGAAATACGGGTACAAGAAGGTCTCTTCGAAATCGAATTATCAGATTTCAATAAGAAGCTGAATAAAAGCCCGCATAACAATTAAACAGTGATGGTATCGCTATCATACGCAGAACAAGTATTATGGTACGCAATCTTTTGCAATATTGTTAAAACCCTAACTACGTTTTGACATTTAGTTTTAAATGATCTATCATTTTGCTTTAATTTAAGCCCAAAACCAAAACATAACGCGGAGTAAACCTATGACTTCATTTTTAGCTCAGTCTGTTCTACAAATGGGAGCGGATTTCGGATATTTTTTCCTCCAGGCAGGATCTGATGCTGGCTTTTTTAACGTTTTAGTAGAAAAATTCAATGAAGGCGAGGCGTGGATGTGGCCTGTGCTTGTCGCTCTCATTTTGGGCCTTGCTATCTTTCTGGAGCGTGTAATTACACTCAACCTTGCCGACATTAATACTCGTAAGTTCATCCTTGACGTTCAGCAAGCTCTACAGGATGGCGGAATTCCCGCTGCACAAGATCTCTGTGCTCAAACACGCGGACCTATTGCCTCTGTATTCCAGGCTGGCTTAATGAGAGCCGACGAGGGTGTAGAAGCTGCTGAAAAAGCAATTACAACGTATGGCTCCATCGAAATGAGTTTTCTTGAACGAGGACTCGTTTGGCTTGCCCTGTTTATCGCTATAGCACCGCTTCTTGGATTCCTCGGTACCGTTGTTGGTATGATTGAGGCATTTGATGCAATTGAGGCTGCAGCTGATATTTCTCCAAGCCTGGTTGCCCGCGGTATTAAGATTGCACTTTTAACAACGGCCGCCGGACTAATGGCTGGTATCATTCTGCAGGTTGGATATAATTACTGCGTGTCTAAAATCGACAGAATTATCGCAGAAATGGAAGAAAGTTCCATTACTCTCATCGATTCTATTATTTTGATGAAAGAAGGAAAGCAGATTGTTCCTGATGAAGGTACAGAGGACGAAGTATAATTCATCCTCTTGCAAGCATCCTTGGCTTGCTTCAACCAAATTTTAACCTTTTAAGACAGGACAAATTATGATTGACAGTATTGCATTAGGCCTTGGCCTGGGCATCATCGTAATAGGGGTTATTCTGGCCCTGATATTCGGAATCAGAAACATTGCATATGGCAAATCTGATCTCAAAAGAGTGATTGCCATAGCCGTTCCGTTTGTGATCTTCGGAATTGCCTACTCTGTGACCGGAACAATAGACCGGGCGGGTATGGCTACATTCCTGGTTATGATGAGTTTGATGGGCCTCGGCATCATCATTTCAAGCGCAAGACGAACATTCAATATTTAATCTTATGCTTGATAAGAAAAGAAAAATGGAAGAACCTGAAATCAATGGGTCGTCCCTGGCGGATATCGCATTCTTGCTGCTGATATTCTTTCTCGTGGTGACAACTATTGATGTTGATGCAGGGATCGGGTTGGTTCTGCCGCCGATACCTGATGATGTGGAACCCCCACCGGTACGTGAGCGCAACCTGTTGAATATCCTTGTAGATGCACAGGGCCGTGTACTCTTAGATGGGGACGTCTCCTCTATATCGGAAGTACGTGATCGTGTGAAGGAGTTTGTTGATAACCCGAACAATAGCGAAGAGTTATCCGAATCTCCTGATGATGCGATCGTATCCATCAAAACTGACCGAAGAACTCCATACAACGTTTATATTAGTATGTTGGATGAAGTGATGGGGGCTTATGCTGAACTTCGTAACTCGGCATCACAATCCCGCTTCGGTGTACCATATGAATCATTAGAAGATGAAAGTGTGGAACAGGAGGAGATTAATGAACTCTATCCGAAACGAATCTCAATCGCAGAACCAGACGAGGGCTAACTATGAGTAAATTCAAAAAGAAACAGGCTGAAACAAAGCAGGCGGTACCTACATCCGCCATGCCTGATGTAGTTTTTATGCTGCTGATCTTTTTCATGGTTACCACTGTGCTGAGAGAAGTAGAGCTGCAGGTCCAGGTTAATTACACCCAGGCAGAAAACATCGAAAAGATTGAACAAAAGCGTCTCGTCAGTTATATCTATGTGGGCCCCGAACGCCTTGGCGGAGACCGGCTTGGTGAGACAAAAGTCCAGATCGATGATACGCTGATCGATGAAATGGGATCTATCCGGAACATCATGTATGATAAAATCATGGAAGAACCCCGGCTGATCGTTTCACTGCGTGTAGATGAAGATTCTGAATTTGGTATTATAACCGATGTTCAGCAAGAACTAAGACACGCAGGTACTCTGAGAATTAACTACTCTACACTCAGAGAAATATAATAATTTGTTATTTTGTGTTTTGCATGAGGTATTTGTCTGAAGGGTATCTGGTGCCTGCACTTCATCTTAAGAAAAGGCGATTACACTACGGTGTAACTGCCTTTTTTTATTTAAAACATATGTATGAATAAAACTGATTTTGTTTCCATTCAGGAATACGGTCTACCAAAATTCAAGAGTGAACTTTTGGAGTATACCGGTAAAAAAAGGAACGAAATAATTTCCGGTAACAGTGATGAAGCTGTTGTTATTCGTCCTGAAAATGATAATGTAATCTCTACTTCATCGGTTCAGTTTTTAGAAGGAATCCATTTTGATCTAACTTATACGCCATTTCACCATCTTGGATATAAACTGGTCACAGCAGCTGTTTGTGATATCTATTCGATGAATTTAACTCCTGTACAGATTCAGATTGATATAGCCGCACCGAACAAGTTTTCAGTAGATATGCTGAAACAATTTTATAAAGGTGTACAAAAAGCATGCGAAGATTATAATATTCAGCACACTGGTGGAGACGTTTCCCCATCGCACCACATTCTCGTTGCATCAGCAAGTGCAACAGGTACCGGAGATGAGGGTGAGATTGTTCGCCACTCTGGTGCCACTGTTGATGATGTGATATGTGTTACCGGTGACCTTGGGGCTGCAATGGCCGGACTAAGGGTTTTATTACGTGAAAAAAAAGCTTGGCAGGAAACTGGAAGTGATCATTTTCAGCCGGATCTCGATCAGTATGAATATGTTGTACAGCGTCAGCTTGTTCCACGTGCACGTTTTGATCTGCTTGAAGGTTTTAAAAAAGGGAGTATACGTCCCGGGGCAATGGCAGGTGTGACACGAGGAATTGTAAATGATCTCCAAAAAATTGGAAAACGTTCCGGTACAGGTATAAAACTCTACAGCCCGGCTGTTCCAATTTCGTACGAAGTTAGAAACGTTGCAGATGAAATGCAGGAAGACGTGGACAAATACGCATTTTATGGTGGAGAAGACTTTGAAATGGTATTCACTGTTCGGGAAGAAGAAGTAGAAAAATTGAAAGCAGAATTTGATGACTTTTCAGTCATTGGTAAGATTGTTGACCGCAATAATCAGTTTATGATCAACACAGGAGAGGACAGGACAATTAAAATTGACCTTTTCGAAACATAAAAATCATTTCAAATCGTTTATAAACCGATATCTGGCTGTTCCTGCTCCTGGCTTTAGTCTGTGTGTTTTTAGAAACTATCCTCACAGGCTTTCGCCTTAGTTGAATTACGAATAGTGTACACATTTAACGGTTCAAGTAAGAACAACATACGAATAGTGTAAACACTTAAATCTTGTTCGCCTTAAGCAATAATCAGTCAAGGATTATTTTATTTACATAACTACCATAAATAAATTTGAGATATGCATTAAACGACAACCGGCAGCAATTTGTTTACTTAATCACATTAACTGTAAAAAATCTGTCATAGTCCGAAGGGAATATATAATTCAGCAGAATAAATCGTATATTCAGGGCTGCCTTGATACTTAAGCATTTTAAATGAATAAAAAGCCTTTACCCAAAAAATCTAATAAACAGGGTTCCGACAAAAAAGAAAAGAAAAAAGCACCCCGGTTTAGTTACTGGATTTATATCGTGCTCTTTTTGGTACTTATCGGATTTAATTTCCTTGTAGCGCCTACAGACAACTCGGAACGCATTAAATACAGCGAATTTCTCGAGTATGTTCAGGATGGCTATGTAAAAGAAATTGTGATAACAAACAATACGCAGGTTCGGGGCGAATATTCCGAAAAGGCTATTGAAGAGGGAGTTGTTGAACGCCCTTCTGAAGAGGATAGTCAATGGATGTCCGATAACTCATCAGCACCTTCCTTTTCCACCACGATGCTGGAGGGAGATGAAATTCGGACGCTATTTGATGAATATGACGTCGTTTATGATGTACGAATTGAAGAGGACTGGTGGAGCGGCATTCTTATTTGGCTGATCCCCATTGCACTTATAATTGCTTTTTGGGTCTTCATCTTTAAGAGAATGAATCCCGGACAACAAGTGCTGAATATCGGAAAAAATAAAGCATCACTATACGATAAGCAGACTGAGAGCAAAGTCTCTTTTACAGATGTAGCCGGACTTGAGGAAGCGAAAGCTGAAGTTGAGGAAGTTGTAGAGTTTCTTCAGAATCCTAAGAAGTTTACAAACCTGGGGGGTAGTTTACCCAAAGGTGTACTTCTTGTGGGCCCTCCGGGAACCGGTAAAACACTGCTTGCTAAAGCCACGGCAGGAGAAGCAGATGTACCGTTTTTCTCTCTGAGTGGATCCGATTTTGTGGAAATGTTTGTTGGTGTTGGAGCTGCCCGGGTACGCGACCTGTTTAAACAGGCTAAAGAAAAAGCACCCTGTATTGTATTTATAGATGAAATTGATTCCATTGGCCGAACCCGGGGTGGAGGCATGCAGATGAGCTCTAATGATGAACGGGAAAACACCCTGAATCAACTTCTGAGTGAAATGGATGGCTTTAACTCGGATAATGGTGTAATTATTATGGCCGCTACGAACCGCCCTGACGTTCTCGATTCTGCGTTGTTGCGCCCCGGCCGGTTCGATCGCCAGATACTCATTGATAAGCCGGATCTGAAAGGCCGTATGCAGGTACTGGAAGTTCATGTTAAAAAATTAAAGCTCTCAGATGATATTGATTTGAAAGTACTGGCTTCGCAAACACCGGGTTTTGCGGGTGCTGAACTGGCTAACCTTTGTAATGAGGCAGCTTTGATGGCTGCGCGACGGAATAAGAAGTCAGTGGAAATGGTTGATTTCCAGGACGCCATTGAGCGGGTTGTGGCTGGTCTTGAAAAGAAGAATAAACTGATCAATCCAAATGAAAGAAGAATTGTAGCCTATCATGAGGCAGGTCATGCTATTGTCGGTTGGTATCTCGAACATACAGATACGGTGCTCAAGGTAAGTATCGTGCCGCGCGGACTTGCTGCACTTGGCTACACACTTCAAACCCCGCTGGAAGATCGGTTTCTGATGACTACCGAAGAACTCAACGATAAAATTTGTGCCTTACTTGGTGGCCGTGTTGCAGAGGAGATCATTTTTGGCAGAATTTCTACAGGTGCTCAAAACGACCTGGAACGTATTACCACAATGGCTTTTGCTATGGTAGCTGAGTACGGCATGAGTGAGGAGCTTGGATATCTTTCTCTGAAAGACTCGAATAATCCGAATAACAGCTACGGATTTAATAAGAAATATTCAGAACAAACTGCCCAACGTATTGATGCGGCGATTCAGGATATTATAAAGACAAACTACACTCGTACACTCGATCTTTTGCATGAGCATCGTGATAAGCTGGAGAAAATGGCGGAAACGTTGCTCGAAAAAGAGGTGATTAATCACCATGATATTCGTGACTTGCTGGGGGACCGTCCCAAAGGAAATTACCCGGAAGGTATTTTTGAAGAGAATGGGACCTCAAAAAAGAGCGACAAAAAAGCTGTACCATCTAAAAATGGTGCCGGGAAGGATACTGATGAGGAAGATTCTGAATCTGAAACAAAAGCAGCCTCAAAAGGTGATGATACAATTACCGATGAATCTTCTGAAAAGAATAAAACCGGTACACAGGAAGAGATTGAGTTTGACAGTGAAGAGGAAAATAAATAAGCATCTTCACCTGATCCATCTATAAGTACATCAACTCCATTTTTAAACCCCTGTCAGGCATAAAGTAAACAAACTTTAGGGCCTGACAGGGGTTTTTTACTTTATAGTGGTGACCTACCAGGTAAGCAGAAGAATCTTCATAGTAAGATAACATAGCGGTTACCGTAGTGTAACACGTGAAGGATAGATTTTGAATGTTTACTACAAACAAAGAAATCTAAATCAATTCACGAAAAACGTACCTATGAAGATTAAACAACTACTCCATCTCAGTCTTGGGATAATCATTCTTTCATTTGCAGCAGTTTCCTGCGGTGATGATGACAATCCGGTAAATAATGATGACGATGATGATACTGAAGAACCCATCGAAAATGATCACCCTTATGCAGATGACATTCGGGAGAATGGTGTAATTCTTCCTACATCTATTGACGAAGACATGACGCTCTCCGCAGATTCTGTTTACTATATCGATGGATATGTATATCAGGAAAGCGGCACACTTACGATTGAGCCCGGCACTGTGATTCTTGCATTCGAGGAACCATCCGAAGTAGCAGAAGGCAATGAATCGTCCCTGATTATTACCCGCAATGCACAAATTGATGCCCAGGGAACACCTGAAGAACCAATTATCTTCACGTCAGAGTTTGATGGAGAACCCTTTGGCGAAACAATTACGCTAAATCAGACCAACTCCAAACTGTGGGCAGGTTTAATTGTACTTGGCCAGACTCCAATTGATTCGGAAGGTGCCAATGAGGTGCAAATTGAAGGTATACCGGATGGTGAATCAAGAGCGCTTTATGGTGGCGATGATCCTGAGCACAGTTCAGGAATTATGCAGTATGTCTCTATTCGGTTTACAGGAGCGGAAATAGGTCCGGGTGATGAAATTCAGGGTCTCACGCTTGGTGGTGTCGGAAGCGGAACCACTCTCGAATTTATTGACATATTTGTATCAGCTGATGACGGTATCGAGATATTTGGCGGTACCGTGGATATCCGAAACATATCCGTGTCGTTTGCTGAAGACGATTCTTTCGATTTTGATCTCGGATGGTCTGGTACCGGACAATATCTTTTTGCCCTTCAGGGTGGAAATGGTGCCGATCACGGTGGAGAGTGGGATGGTGGAAAGCCCGATAATAACCAGGTGTCTTATTCAACGGCCCGTTTATATAATTCAACCTTTATTGGATTAGGTTTAAATAGTACAGAAAGGGATTCCGACGCCCCGGCTGTTATGATGAGAGACGGTTCTGCGTACTCTTTATATAACTCGATTGTAACAGACTTTAACGGGCTTGGTATTCAAATTGAGGATCTCAATCAAACCGAAGATTCCTATGATAAAACTGTGAATGACGTAAACGGTGATAATGCGTCCATTGCCGGAAACATGTGGTACACAGGAAATGCAAGCAGTATTGAAAGCATGATATCCGTTACCGGTGACGACTCGAGAGACGCCGATGGTTCCATTACCGCTGCATGGCTGAACGAGCGGGACAATATCTTTGAAGATCCGCAGATTGCAGGAATTTCGAGACGTGTAGATGAAGGTAATCTTGACCCTCGTCCGGGGAACCCCCTCGCCTCGAACAGTGCGGTAACGGTTGCAGATGATAATGTAGAACAGACATCTTATATCGGAGCTTTTGATCCCTCAGCACCTCTGTGGATTGAGGGATGGACCACGCTTGCACGATATGGCTATCTTGCTGATTAGGAAAAACATATAACCTCAAATAAAAGGGAAAGCTCTGAAGGGGCTTTCCTTTTTTTGTTTACATAAGGGTAACATTAACATAACAGTAAGGAACCATAGCAGATCTATTTTTTGGTAAATATTTAGCAATCAACACAGCTCATGAAACCTATAATTACTCTCTTTTTTTTAATTCTCTTCTCTACACAGGCAATTGCACAAAAAGGTACACTTACCGGCAATGTAATTGACGAAAAAACGGGTGAAGAGATTATTGGCGTGAATATTTATATACCGGAGCTTTCAACCGGTACAACCACCGACGTTTCAGGTAGATATAATATCCGGCTAGAACCCGGTACATATACTGTAGAGTATTCTTATATCAGCTATCAAAAAAAGATCATTAGTGACGTGGAAATTGAAGCGGGCGAAACAACCGAAATTGATATTGCCCTGAGTGCTGAGAATGAAGAATTGGATGAAGTGATGGTTTCCGCGAATCGAATCGATAATAACGAGGTATCATTGTTGCGGCTCAGGCAAAAGTCACTGCCGGTTCAGGATGGCATTTCATCTCAGGAGATTAACCGGATAGGCTTTAGTAACTCGGCGGAGTCGATGAGACAGGTTACCGGCGCATCCGTTGAAGGGGGAAAATTTATTGTGATGCGCGGCCTTGGTGACCGCTACAGCGTTTCCAGCATGGACGGGGTGACACTTCCAACCACAGATCCATATAAAAACAGTGCCGGCCTCGACCTTATTCCAACCAGCATGGTAGACAACATTGTGGTGAAAAAAACCTTTTCTCCTGAATTACCCGGAAATTTTACAGGTGGTGCTGTTGATATTACTACCAAATCCCTCCCGGATAATCTGTTTCTGAGGTTGAGCACATCCGTGAGTTATAATGATCAGACCACGTTTAGTGATAACTTTTTGGGAGACCCGGTAAATAACAGTTATAGCAGGCTTGGTTATGATGATGGCAACAGATCTCGAAAGTCACTTTGGAAAGGGAATTCGTACTTAACCGGATTGAATCGCAGTTTGATTGATATTCAAAATAATAACTTGAGTGAAAGCGAGATTTCTGAGTTCAACAATACAATGCGCTCATTTGCCGACAGACCATTTTCTGTGCAAAGTGAAACACCAGGATTAAATCATAGCCTTAATGTTACAGTTGGAAACAGAAAAGAGATTGGTTCTCATCGCCTTGGGTACAATGTAGGCCTCAACTATTCCAACGAGTATGTACAGTACGATGAACGCATCATTAACAGCTATACAGCACGTGTGCCGGATGGAAACGGAAGCAGAATGCAACCTTTTCAACTTAACAGGGGCAGCGAAAGTACCGATGAAGTAAGCAGTGGCTTGATTGGGGCACTTACCTATCAATTTAATTCCAGTCATGAGCTAAAGGCGATGGCCATGTATAATAACAACGCAACCGAACAAGTACTGGACATGCCGATGGGAAGCTATCCCGGCGCACTTTCTTCTGGTTCATATAATAACCGGGTAATCTCCTACAAACAGCGCGAATTGCTCAATTCTCAACTTAAAGGAAAGCATTACTTTGGTAATTTTAATGTAAGATGGTCGGCAAACTATATAGAAAGCAGCCAGTATGAACCGGATACCCGTTTTATAGGGTCTCCCGTCGACAACTCAGGTCAATATTTCTTTGTAAGAGAAGTTCAGCTTCCGTTTCACTTTTTCAGAGATCTCGAGGATACACAGGTAAACCTGAAACTGGATACCGAATATTTGTTGTTTAACAGGTTTGAATTTCGAACAGGAGGATCCTTTTCAAGAAAAGATCGGGTTTTTGATGAGTTCCGGTTTCAGGCAGAAAATAATGGTGCTAACTCTGGCAGTGATGAATTTGTGAGTTTCAGAGAGGCATCAGGAGATTTCGACACTTTTTTTTCGTCTGATAACGCCGGTATCCTTGGTTTTGATGATGGGGGAACACCCATTCTCGGACTTACTTATCGCGACCAAACCCGGCCTGAAAACAGCTATACAGGAGAAGAACAAATTGCTGCTTTCTATGCAATGGGGATCTTTGAGATAACTGAAAGGCTGAAAACATTTGCAGGAGCGAGGGTTGAAAAGACCGATTTTGGAGTTCGTGATGGGTCATCAAATCCTGATGAAGGAACCATCGATGAAGTGGATATTCTGCCTTCCGTAAACTTAATCTATTCAGTGACAGATCAGTCAAACCTGAGAATGAGTGCGACTCAAACCCTGGCCCGGCCCAACATGCGGGAACTCGCACCATTTGCTTCGTTTGATTTGCTGGGTGGCTTCCCTGTAGTTGGAAATCCGGATATTACGCGATCGAACATAACCAACCTGGATGTTAGATATGAGATGTTTCCACAGGCAAATGAGCTGTTTGCAATCAGTGCATTTTACAAAAACTTTCAGAATCCAATTGTATTGGAGCTGGATGTTGCAAGCGACCAGCCACAGTATGAATACATCAACACAAATTCAGGGCGGCTATTCGGGATTGAGGTAGAGATGAGAAAAAATCTGGACTTTATCACACCTCTTCTAAACAGGTTCAGGTTTTCCACGAACTTTACCTACACTAATTCACGCGTGGATCTTAGCCAGCGCGAGTTTGAAACACGACAAAGACTGGACTCCTCAATTAAGCCCTACAGGCCATTTCCGTTCCAGTCACCTTATATCGTAAATATGAACCTGATCTACGAAAATCCACAAACAGGCTGGGAAGGTTCACTCTATGCCAATGTGAAAGGGCCGCGGTTGACTGCGAACGGCTCGGGAGCAGCACCGGATATTTTCGAAATTAACGGTAAATTGAATGAAGGCAGAGAAATGACAAGTGACTTTCCAACACCGGATTTGAGCCTGAGAGTTGGCAAAAGCTTTATGAACCGGATGTCGGCTTCGTTTTCCGTTAGCAACTTACTTGATTATAGTGTGGTACAGTACCAGGAAGACGAAGGAGACTTTTTTATTAACAGTGCTTACAATCCCGGCCGTACGTTCAAACTTTCACTTACCTACTCAATAAACTAATTGTGATTGTGGATCTACAGGAATTCTTGTGGGTAATAAGCTCTATGAAAGTCATCCCCATACCTTTTAAAAGACCGGGTTATAATAGATTATGGAGATGCCGCATCTGAGTGCGGCATGACGATTAAAGAAACGCACCGAAAAGAGTTCCTGTAGATCCCTAATTGTTTTTGGGTCATGCTTAATGATATCATAACAGAGAATATATATTGAAGTAACCCGCTGAAATTATATTAGAAGTGTTCATACGATCTGTGGAGTTGAATTACATCTCTACACGAAATGAGCTGATCACATTAAAAAGGCTCCGGGGAACCGGGGTCTTTTTTTATATCAAATAATTTTTTGAGTACCAAGGGAACCCGCTTTTCATTCTCAGCGTTACAAAGGTCGATACAGTTAAAAATCATCTGAAGATTTGATCTACGTAACAAGAAAATCCCATTTTAATGCCGCACACCGCCTCCATAATCCCGATAAATCGGATGAATGGAATACGCAAATGTTTGGCAAATGTAACAACCCTAACTGGCATGGCCATAACTACGTGATGGAAGTGACCGTTGCAGGCACACCTGATCCTGAAACGGGTTATGTGATTGATCTCAGTGATTTAAAACATATCATCCAAGAAAAGATATTGGACAAGTGTGACCATAAGAATTTGAATCTGGAAGTTCCTTTCCTGAAAGGAGTGATCCCAACATCAGAGAATTTGGTTAAAGCATTTTTCCAGGAACTTGAAGACGACATCAACGCAAAAGCTTATGGCTCATCAGAGCTTCATTCAGTGAAGCTGTATGAAACAGAGCGAAATATTGCGGAATACCGTCCTAACCCTCGCATTTAAAAGTGCTATTATCCACAGACGCATGATTACTACACAACTCAAACGATTTTACGACCCTACATTTACCGTAACAGATCAATACAAAGCGAGTTTACCTGATTTACAAAACGGGCCTGCTTCATTGATTGAAGGGGCGAATGTACCCATTCAGCAGGTTGGAATTTCAAACTTCAAACTTCCGCTAAAATACCCAACTCCTGAAGGTGATCTTCTCACACTCGAAACATCTGTCGACGGTTATGTTGGCCTGGAAGCCGATAAAAAAGGCATCAATATGAGCCGTATTATGCGGACCTTCTACGAATTTAAGGATGAGATTTTTCATCCCGGAAAGCTTGAAGAGTTATTGAACGCTTACAAAGAAGATTTGGACAGCAAGACTGCATTTTTGAAACTTTCATTTAGTTATCCGATGATGAAAAAAAGTCTTCGGTCAGGACTGGAAGGATATCAATATTACGATGTTTCGTTTGAAGGAAAACTCGATGAATATGGACGTTTCAGCAAGTTTATGCACCTTGATTTTGTGTATAGCAGTGCCTGTCCCTGTTCCTTTGAACTTGCTGAACACGCACGCGAAGAGCGTGGAATGGCAACTATTCCTCACAGTCAGCGAAGTGTAGCTTCAATTACAGCAGAACTGAATGACGATATATTTGTAGACCAGCTTGTTGAGCTTAGCCGGGAGGCGCTTCATACCGAAACCCAGGTAATGGTTAAACGTGAAGATGAACAGGCATTTGCAGAAATGAATGGTGCATATCAAAAATTTGTGGAAGATGCTGCCAGGCTACTTTATGACCAGCTGAACGAGGATGAGGCAGTCAAAGATTTTGTTGTAAGATGTGCACACCTTGAAAGTCTTCACAGCCACGATGCTGTGAGTCGCATTTGCAAAGGAATTCCAAATGGGCTGAGGTAATGTATGGTATCAATTTCAGATATGGATAGGCGTAAATAGTATAGTGGAGGAAATAAGCTATACTAAATCCAACCATTAATGAGACCACAAGTTAAAAAATCTCACAGAATATTGAGTTTACGACGTTAGCAGATCCACAGATTTCTGTCATCAGTCATATACTATACCATGTAGATTATAAATACTACAATAGAAATAGTAAAAATATAACCGAACAGAGCCAGTAATCCATCTTTTGCAATGAGAGAGAGTCCGAATGCGGTTAATGCGGCTCCGGCAAAGTTTGCGCTAAAAGGTATAAACTCCATAAAAGGGATGGCAAACGAGATTAAAAGGCATATTAACGCAACCGGGTAGATCATCCAACCATTTGTGAGATACCTTATTCTTGGCTTGATTAGCTTATCTACGTATGCCGAAGGTTTTTCGAGTTTATCAATCGCATTGAATAGCTTCTTTTTGTCAGCAGATCGCTTGAGCAGAAAGTTCGGGAGCCATAATTTTTTCTGGCCAAGAAGCAGCTGAAGAGCCACCAAAAACACGATTGTGGCCATAATAGTAGGCACGCCCGGAATATCACCAATCAGCGGGGCGATTATTACAAGACCGGCTAAAAGCAACACCGGTCCAAAGGATCTCCTGCCAACTATATCCAGTATGTCGCGGACAGACACTTCATTACCCGCATCGGCTGAAACCTTAATTTCGCGAAGGATACCTGTGATCGAATTTTGATTGGATTTAATATTCATTCACTTTTTAAAATGGCCGGATAGTGTGGATATACTGAAATCAGAGTTCTGAGTTTCAGATTTATAAAGAACCTCAAAAGCTGAGTTCGATTCTTTTCCTTAATCAAAGCGCATAAAATGTGAGGCTGTCCAAAAGGTTGTATGATTTGAACACTGCTTAAATAGTTAAGGATATATTTTCTGACTCACCCAATATCCCCCTATATAACACTTGCGAAGGAGGGGAGCCTCCTTTATTGATTTTTGGAATAGAACTCAGGTTCAAAGAGATGATTTCCATCGGAAAGAAAGTACCCCCGGTGTAAGAATGCCGGGGGCTTAAATAATAGGTGTTGTACAGGTAACAAAGTTGGGTTACTTATTACGCGGTACTTTTCTGTCAGATAAAATAAAATACCGCGGTTCATGCTTCAACATCATCTTTTTCCAAGTGCCTTTTCAATCAACCGCTTTTGTTCAGCTTCGTGTATTTTTTTCTGACCAGCTGCAGGTGAGGCCGAGGCCTGTCTGCCTGCATATGAAAGTTTTGAACCGTCAGGTATTAATGCCTCAAAACGAGGTGCCACAAAGCTCCATCCCCCCATATTTTTAGGTTCTTCCTGGCACCATACAATATCTTCAAGATTTTTGTAGGTCTCCAGTGCCTGTGTAATATCTTTATTTGGAAACGGATAAAACTGTTCCAGACGTGCAATGGCAGTATCGGGCAAATCTTCATCATCAATCTCTTTAAGAATATCGTAGTAGACTTTTCCAGAGCAAACAATAAGACGTTTTACCTTATCCTTGTTTTCTTTGGAGTCATCATCAATAAAGGGATGGAAAGCTCCGTTACCGAGTTCTTCTACATTACACACAGCCATGGGGTGCCTGAGAAGACTTTTAGGTGACATAATGATCAAAGGTTTTCTCTTCTCCTGCAGTATCTGCTTGCGCAATGCGTGGTAGTACTGAGCCGGGGTGGTAAAATTGGCTACCTGCATGTTATCTTCGGCACATAGCTGTAAAAACCTTTCAAGGCGAGCCGATGAATGTTCCGGTCCCTGGCCCTCATAGCCGTGTGGCAGTGTCATAATGAGAGATGTTTGCTGCCCCCATTTTGCTTCGGATGCAGAAATATACTGGTCGATAATTACTTGTGCCCCGTTCACAAAATCACCGAATTGCGCTTCCCAAATGACCAGAGAGTCGGGGTTCGCTGCACTATATCCAAACTCGAATCCAAGGGCAGCAAATTCACTTAGAAGGCTGTTATATGGATAAAATTTCGCCTGTTCGTCGGTTAGGTGGTTCAGGGGTACAAAACGCTGCTGAGTTTTTGTACCGTGAAGCACAACGTGCCTGTGGCTGAACGTTCCTCTCTCCACATCCTGGCCGGTAAGCCGTATGGGGGTGCCGCTCTGTAGTAGTGAACCAAAGGCAAGCGCTTCGGCAAATCCCCAGTCGATTTTTTTCTCATTTTTTTCAGCAGCTTCAACCCGTTTTGCAAGCTGGCGGAGCAGTTTAGGGTTTGCATCAAAATTTGTTGGTACAGTATTCAGCTTCACCGCTATCTCCTTCAGTTTTTCAACTGGGTAGGTCGTATCGGGATAATCATCCCACTCTTTCTGTTTTTTCTCCGACCGGTCCAGCATTTTTTCGGTCACTTCAAGTGCAGGTGAACTCTTGGCATCTTCAAAAGCCTGCTGGAGCAATTCATCAAATTCATCAAAGATATCCTGCATTTCATCTTCTGTGAACTCACCTTTACGCAGCAGTTCTTCAACATAAATATCGCGTACAGTTGGATGGCTTTCGATCTCTTCATACATACCCGGTTGCGTAAATGCCGGTTCGTCACCTTCATTATGCCCGTGTTTTCGGTAGCATATCAGGTCAATGACCACATCTTTCTTAAACTTTTGACGGTATTCCAGCGCAGTTCTGATGGCGTGAACCGCGGATTCCGGGTTATCGCCATTCACATGGAAGATGGGTGCAAGAATCATTTTGGCGATATCTGATGCATATTCGGTTGAACGTGCATCAGACGGAAGCGTTGTAAAGCCAATCTGGTTATTGATAATAACATGTATGGTGCCACCGGTTTCATAACCACGAAGCTGCGACATGTTCAGTGTTTCCGCAACCACACCCTGCCCGGCAAATGCAGCGTCACCATGTATCAAAATCGGTGCAACGCTGGAAGGTGAATTATCAGTACCATTTTTAAGATCCTGCAGTGCACGAGTAGCGCCTTCCACAACTGGATTTACTGACTCCAGGTGGCTCGGATTGGGCAGGAGTTCAAGATCGATGTTCTTACCGGACTCCGTCTTGTGCGTTCCTTTTGTTCCCAGGTGATATTTTACATCACCCGATCCCTGAATTGTACTTGGGTCGATGTTTCCCTCAAAATCAGCAAATACTTTGCTGTAGGGTTTATTCATGATGTTTACAAGTATATTCAGGCGGCCACGGTGTGCCATTCCCAGGAAAAACTTTTCGATATCATTTTCCCCGGCCTGTTCCATCAGGAAGTGCATCATAGGAATCAGTGTCTCTGCACCTTCGAGTGAAAATCGTTTATGCCCGATGTATTTTTTGTGCAAAAACTGTTCAAACGCCATAGCCTGATTCAGTTTGTGCAGAATATTTTCTTTATCGTCTTTGGTGAGGTCAGGCGTGTTCGTGGTGGATTCCATGTACTTCCGAAGCCACTTACGCTCATCGAGGTCGAGCAGGTGCATATATTCCGCCCCGATCTTGCCACAGTACGTATCCCGCAAGAGCTTAATAATATCGCGGAGTTTTGCAGTTTTAAAACCGCCAAGACCACCGCAGTAGAATTCCCGGTCGAGATCCCACAAGGTAAGTCCGTAGTACTCTAAATCCAGTTCAGGACTGTGCCCGGGTTTGGTTTCAAGGGGATCGAGATCGGCCAGAACATGGCCTCTCATTCGGTACATATTAATGAGTCGCCACACGGCAATGGCCCGGCGGTCCTGCTCCAGTGTATTGCCTGCACCACTGAGTTGCCCGTGATACTGATCTTCGCCAAAGGGGAGAGGTTCGTATGGTATGTCCAGATCCTGGAAAATCTGCTCATAAAAAGTCTCTTCACCATTTAAGAGACGGTGAATTTTCTTGAGAAATGAGCCCGATTCTGCTCCCTGGATCACCCTGTGATCATACGTACAGGTAATGGACATCACTTTGCTCACGCCCAGCTGGTTGAGCACATCCTGGGCCATGGATTGAAATTCCGCCGGATAGTTAATCGCACCGGTTGCAATAATTGCGCCCTGGTTCTTCATCAGCCGCGGCACAGAAGATACCGTACCTATGGTGCCCGGGTTGGTTACACTAATGGTGGTATTTTGAAAATCGCTGATTTCAAGATTACCATTCCTTGCTTTGTCAATGATTTCGGCGTAGGCATAGAGGAACTCTTTAAAATTCATCTTATCCACCCCCTTAATATTGGGCACGACAAGATTTCTGGAGCCATCCTTGGATTTCAGATCTACTGCAATGCCCAGGTTTACCTGTCCCGGGTCAACACGCATATGAGTTCCGTTGTTTCGGGCATAATAATGATTGATGGTGGGGAAGTCCTTCAATCCCTGAATGACAGCCCAAGCGATAAAATGGGTGAACGAGGCCTTTGGTTCGCCGTTTTGTAGCAGGTGTCTGTTAATGATAGCCCGGTCTTCCGTAAGCATTTTCATAGGCAGAACGCGCAGGGAAGTGGCTGTCGGCACCTCAATGCTTTCATCCATGTTTTCAACAATCTTAGATGCAACACCCTTGATTTTATGAGTTATTGCACCCTCGGGTAAATCGGCAACTTTTTTCTCTTTCTCTTTCTTCTCCTCAGGACGAGGTTTCTCTTTTGCAGGTTCCGGAGCTGCCTCTTCCCGCTGTTCAGCAGGCTGAGCAGAGTCTGTTTTTCCATTCAGTTCATCAAAATAGCGCCTCCAGTGGTCCGGTACATTATCCGGATCTTCCTGGTATTGATTGTATAACTCTTCAACAAGTGCGGAATTGGGACCGAAAACTGCTTCTAATGATTTCAAAATATCAGAAATATCTGTGTTTATATATGTGAGTGGTACATTCTGTCTCCATGCAGGAATACCATTTTTTCGAAGCCGAAAGCGGGTATTTGCAGGTGGTTCATACAGCGCTTCCAAATTAACTATTATATCTTAAAAAAACGATTGATTTCAGCTTACAAACTCATCTGAATCTTTTATCAAACAAAGATTTAATGGCTCTTGTGATATGATTATATTCTAACGGAATTGAACAACCCCAAAACGGAAATGAGAAAGACAGAATGAGTACAAACGGCCATAAAAACGGTGCGGAAAATATCAGGTGGGATTTATCGGATTTGTATGCTTCAATCGAGGATCCCGCACTTGAGGAGGATAAGCAAAAGGTAAGAGACCTCTCGGACGAATTTGCCGACCAATACCACGGTAAAGTTGCAAATCTAACCGCACCGGAACATGCAGAGGCTCTGAAAAAGTATGAGCGAATCGTTGAAATTGCGGGAAAAATTGGGTCCTATGCACAGTTAATCTGGTCAACCAATACGGAAGATACAACCTATGGAAAACTGTTACAGGAGGCACGGGAACTGGGTTCCGAAATCAGCCAAAAACTGGTTTTTTTCAGCGTAGAGTGGCTGAAAGTGGCTGATGAAAAGGCGGAGAAGCTGATCAGTTCACCCGAACTCAAAAACTGGAAGCACTACATGGAGACTTCCCGACTGTATAAACCTCATACATTGGGTGAAGAAGCCGAGAAAGTGATGAGTGCCAAATCGGTAACCTCACGATCATCCTGGAACCGATATTTCGATGAAACACTTGGAGCTGCCCGGTTTGAACTGGACGGCGAAGAGCTGACGGAACAGCAGGTGCTAAGTAAACTGCATGATCCCGACAGAGAGTTGCGGCAGCGGGCCCATAGCTCCCTTACGGATACTTTTAAAGATCATTCACGAACGCTTACATTTGTGTTTAATACAATTCTGTCCGATAAACATACCAACGATAAGCTTCGCGGATACGAAAGCTGGATTACGTCGCGGAATCTTGCCAACGAGATTGACCAGAAAACCGTAGACAGCCTTATTGAATCTGTGACCGGCAGGTATGACCTTGTACAACGATATTATCGACTGAAACGAGAACTGCTGGGATACAACCAACTATATGACTACGATCGTTATGCGCCGATTGCAACCAACCGGAAAAAGGTGAGCTGGGGTGAAGCAAAAGAGAATGTGCTGGAATCTTACGGAGATTTTCATCCGGAAATGAAGCGTATTGCAGGAGAATTTTTTAGAAAAAACTGGATCGATGCAGCTATCAAACCGGGGAAACGGGGTGGAGCATATTCGGCAAGTACGGTAACGTCCGTTCACCCCTACGTGTTTATGAATTACGATGGTCAGCTCAGGGACGTGCAGACGCTTGCCCACGAACTGGGTCATGGTGTGCATCAATACCTATCGCGGAAACAGGGTGAGCTTCAGTCTTCTACACCGCTCACTACAGCAGAAACGGCCTCTGTTTTTGGTGAAATGCTGGTGTTTAATCGTCTTATGGATTCTCTTGATGATCCCCGTGAACAACTTGCGCTGTTAATCAGTAAAATTGACGATACCATTGCAACTGTTTTTCGCCAAATATCTATGAACCGGTTTGAGGATAAAATACATACTGCGAGGCGAACAGAGGGTGAACAAACAACGGAACAGTTCTCGCAAATGTGGTACGAAACACAGCACGCGCTGTACGGAGATTCTGTAGAATTAACGGAAGAGTACAAGCTTTGGTGGTGCTATATACCACACTTCCTGCATACACCGGGGTACGTGTACGCGTATGCATTTGGCGAACTGCTGGTGCTTGCTCTGTATGATGCATACAAGAGCGGGCAGGATAATTTTTCTGAAAACTATATTTCTCTTCTCGAAGCCGGTGGATCTGACTGGCCTCACGAGATTGTAGGTACAATGGGAATTGATATACGTGACAAACAATTTTGGAACCGGGGACTCAGCTTGTTTGAACAAATGGTTGAAAAAGCTGAGAAACTTGCCCGTGACATCAAATCATAATTGCAAGAATTAAAATGAAACGAGAAGATCGATCTCTTGCTGAATTTAAACAAATCATGGCAGACCTGGTGCAGTTGCTGCGCCGGGCCACAAGTTCGCAAACTGTCTACCTTAACTGGGTAAACAGGACGCGTGGCCAGTTTGTACTGGAAACACAATCAACAGAGCTGCCTAACGTGATGTTTAGCGACCGGGTTATGTTTGGCCAGCACTTTCTTGAACCGTACCAGGATCAGGAAGAAACTAAAGCATTAACTGTAGGCAGAGATGTTTCCCAGGATGATTTGAAACACTATTACGATTTTGTACCTGTTCGTCATCTGCTTCTGATTCCATTCCGGAATAATGGTGAAACCGTTGCCATTACGGTCATTGAAACAGAACAAGAATTAGATCAGTCTGCTTGCGAGGAATCAATCGCCTCTTATAAAAATGCACTTGCAAACGTACTGAATACCTACCTTGAACTCACAGAACTGTACGGCAGAGAAGAGGTTTGGGAGCAATATGAAGAGTCTATTGAGCAAATCAGTCCAAAGCATCACAAGGTGGCAATTTTGGACAAAATGGCTGTGCAGATGCAGCAGCTTCTTTCCTCAGGAGGGGTAACGGTAGTGTTGAGGGGGATGGAAGTTTGGACGTCGGTTTTTAGTACATCAAACAGTGAGCTGAGCCTCGGTCCGGGTATGGTGCTGGAAGAGAAGTCAATCGCTTATGATGCCCTTCAGAAAGGAGATCCCCAGTTTTCGATTCACTTTAACCAGAATCCCAAACGCCTGTCGGGGAATGAGCAAAAGACCGAAGGAGCTACGCTTGCGATCCCGCTTGTGATTAATGGCAGACGGCATGGAGTTATTCTGGCGTATGATAAAAATCCGCTCACATTTAAGGAGTCTACAAAACATCAGCTGATAAACCTTGTTCGTGTGGCTGCGTTATCTATCCAGGTAAACCTTGGAAAGCTTCCGGTAGATAAGGATCTGTTTACCTCCGATTATGGCAACTTTATTCCGGATCTTTGGGAAATATCACTACAAAAAGAACTGGACCCTGAAAGCCGGTCTGAACAGAACTGCTGGTTTGGTTTGATTACAATTGAAAATCTGCGTGCACTGCGGTCTAAGTACCGGTTGGAGGAGCTAAAAAGAATCCAGAAAGAAATGGTTAAGTTGTTGAACCCAAGTAGGTTTAATTCATTTGGCTATATTGGTTTTAACAGCGATTATGTGTTTTCGTACCTGCTTTATGGCACATCTGAAGAGGATCACAAGAAATGGCTGGATGGCGTAAATAGTACATTTAATACTCCCATTGAGCTGTCGGATGGAAAGCGTATTTCGCTGGATGTAAAATATGGATACGTAACCGTTCACGATGGCTTTGAAGATATCCACGATATCGTATCACAAGCGAAAAAAGAGCTGTCTGTTGTTTTAAATGCCACGGGGTAATAAAAATTTTTTTATGGGAAGATGTATTGTAGTAGTAATTGACGGGCTTGGAATCGGGGCTCAGGAAGACGCATCTGAGTATGGAGACTCCAAAGCCGATACACTTGGTCACGTATCAAAAATAAGCGGGTGCAGGCTTCCAAACCTTGCAGCGCTTGGCCTTGGGAATATCAAACCGCTGGAATCTGTTCCCGCTGTTGACGAAGCCATCGGTTCCTGGGGTAAAATGCGGGAAGTATCTGCTGGAAAAGATTCAACAACCGGCCACTGGGAGATTGCCGGAATTCACCTGAATGCTCCGTTTCCAACCTTTCCTAAAGGATTCCCGGAAAATGTTGTGAAACGTTTTTGTAAAAAAACAGGCACGGATGGCGTTTTGTGTAATAAGCCTTATTCGGGCACTGAGGTAATTTCTGATTACGGGCCGGAACACATCGAAACCGGCAAACCAATTTTGTATACCTCGGCAGATAGTGTATTTCAGGTTGCATGTCATACAGATGTAGTGGATGTGGATACTCTTTATGAGTGGTGCGGGTATGCACGTCACCATGTGGCAGTTGATGAGGCGGAAGTGGGGCGAGTGATTGCCCGACCGTTTACGGGTGAACCGGGAAACTTTGTACGGTTGTCAGATCTGCGAAAAGACTTTTCTTCCATCCCGCCGTCCCCAAATCTGCTGTCGCTGCTGCAGGATTCGGGCATAAAAACCTACTCGGTTGGGAAAGTAATCGACCTTTTTGCCGGAGAATATTTTACTCAATACAGAAAAACGAAAAGCAATGCTGAGGGAATTTCACAACTGTTAAGCCTTTTGAGTGCCCGCATCGATAATAGTTTTGTCTTCACAAACCTGATTGACACAGACCAGATTTATGGCCATCGTCAGGATCCTGAAGGGTACGGAGCCTGTCTTGAAGAAATTGACAGGGCAGTGCCGGCACTGTTGGAAAGACTGGATCATGGGGATCTGCTCATTTTTACGGGAGATCACGGAAATGATCCGGCGGATGACAGTACCGATCATACCCGGGAATTTGTTCCCTTGCTTCTATTTGAAAAAAATCAGCCGGCACGGAATCTTGGTATAAGAGCTACGTTTTCTGATATATCAGCAACGGTTTTAAAAAAGTTCTCAATAGAAAATCCGCTTCCCGGAACATCCTTTCAGGAATAATGTATACAGGTTTGAACGGAAAACTTTTAGTTAAGAATAAAAGTTCTTATTTTGAGTGATTGTAAAAAACCAGAGGCAACATTCAGCGCTTTCGATCGTATCATCAACAGTATGACCATTTGCCAAGTCTATCCCTTCGTAGTAAAACCAACTAAATATATCCATTGTGGCTAAAAGTTCAGGAATCTCTACTCGCGAGTCAGAGTCTTTAGACCGATATTTACATGAAATTGGAAAAGAGAAACTCATTACGCCGGATGATGAGGTACGTCTGGCGAAAGAGATTCAAAAAGGATCTCAGCGTGCTCTTGAAGACCTTACCAAAGCAAACCTGCGTTTTGTTGTTTCCGTAGCTAAGCAGTATCAAAACCAGGGTTTATCGCTTGGTGATCTTATCAATGAGGGCAACCTCGGTTTGATCAAAGCTGCTAAGCGGTTTGATGAAACACGTGGGTTCAAGTTTATATCATATGCTGTTTGGTGGATTCGCCAGTCAATTCTGCAGGCTCTTGCTGAGCAGAGCCGAATTGTGCGTCTGCCTCTCAACAGGGTAGGAGCTCTTAACAAAATAGGAAAAGAGCTTTCCAAACTGGAACAGGAATACGAACGTGTACCCTCTGCAGCCGAACTGGCTGAAAGTCTTGAGATGACCGTTTCAGAGGTTGCTGATACCCTAAAGATCAGTGGCCGGCATTTGTCGATGGATGCACCATTTGCGCAGGGTGAGGATAACCGGTTGCTCGACGTTCTCGAAAACGAAGAAATTCCAGATCCCGATAATGAACTGATGGGCGAATCTCTCAAAGTGGAGATCGAACGCGCTCTATCTAAACTGACCAAGCGGGAAGCGGAAGTCATTCGGCTCTATTTTGGTATAGGCCGTGAGCACTCGCTTACGCTTGAGGAAATTGGTGAACGATTTGATCTTACACGCGAGCGTGTGCGTCAAATCAAAGAGAAGGCACTTCGAAAACTGCGGCACCATAATAAAAGCGCCGCGCTTCGGGCCTATCTCGGATAGTTTTTGGTTAAAAACCTAAATTAGTTAAAGAACCCACCCCATCGGTGGGTTTTTTTGTTTAACATGAATATGTGATATCCATCCTCGCTCCACGTTAGTAGTTTAGTTGAATGAAGTCATTTGCAGCCATAGCACTATCGCTAATTCTTACATTCGGTGTAGTGTCCTCCGTATATGGTCAAATAATGCCCTTCCGTACCTATTCCATTGAACAGGGACTCAGTGAATCGGTCGTACATAGTCTGTTGCAGGACGATAAGGGCTATATCTGGCTGGGTACCGGTTTCGGACTAAACCGGTTTGATGGTGTTGAATTCAAAAAATGGTACGAAGAAGACGGGCTGCCGAATAATCGCGTGAATGCACTAGAGCAGAGCAAAGATGGCCGGTTGTGGATTGGAACTGACAGGGGAATAGCATATATGGAGGCAGACAGTATCCACACCGAACCTGAGTTTGAACTGCTTAGAGAGTCCGTTGTACTGTCAATTTACGAAGATTATGAAGGATCAGTTTGGATTGCAACAGAAGGAAGCGGACTTTGGAGATTCGACGGGCCTCAGCAATTCATGAATGTTTCTCAAGAATATGGTTTCAGAGATTTGATGGCTCGTTCAGTTACGGGCACCGGTGAGGGGAAAATCTGGATAGGTACAGCAAGCGGGTTGTTTGGATATGATGGCGAAACATTTAAAAAATACCGTAGCCGCGACGGAGTGTCGGAAGTGCCGGTGAACGAGCTGAAAGTGGATCCGGATGGCAAGCTGTGGATGGCAACTGAAGCCGGTCTCATCACTTATTTAAATGGTGAAAGTGAAATTTTTCATACAGATGCTGGACTAAACGATTGCAGGATTCATTCTTTATCATTATCCGGTGATGGTGTTTGGATCGGTACAGAACGCGGAGCATCCTTTTTTAACGGTATTTCGTTTGAAAATTATTCGTCCGAAAATGGCCTGAATGCAATAACAGTGTATGATACGCTGGTTGACCGGGAAGGAAATGTGTGGCTGGCAACGTTGGGTGGTGGAGCAAACATGTTTTTAGGCGAGCTTTTTAAAAACTACAATGTGGATACCGGCCTTTCTAATAATATGGTTGTGGGATTTGAAGAAGATACTTCCGGTAACATCTGGGTTGCTACGTATGGCGGTGGAATTTTGCGGTATAATGGTGAAGAATTTATACAGTACCGGGAAGAAGACGGATTGGTAGACGATAAAACGTACGTGATCAAAGAGGATAGTGATGGCCGCATCTGGATTGGAACCCGCAGTGGTATCTCTATTTATGAAGATGGAAATTTTGAAACTCTGGAATCTCCCGGAACGCCTTTCAACATGGTCAGAGATATTTTTGAAGATGAAGAGTCAGGCGATATTTGGATAGCAACATATAACAGTGGTGTTTTTCGTTATGATGGCGAGAGTGCTGAACAGTTTGATACGCGAAGCGGACTGTTAAACAATACGGTGATGAAAATCCGTAAGGACAGCTCCGGGCAGATGATATTCGCCACCTACGGGGGTATTGCTATGCTTAAAGATGGCTCGTTCAACCACCTTACCGTGGCTGATGGCCTTCCAAACAATGGTGTTATTCATATTCATATCGATCATGAAGGAACCTTGTGGGCATCAACCTTTAGTGGAATAGCCTCATACGACGGAGAAGACCTGAACGCAGTTACCACAAGTGCACAATCGAATACCATCAGCTATTTTACGATTCAGGATGCCGAAAATGGCTATTGGGTAGGTACAAATCGAGGAATCTATCAATTTGATCCCGAGCAGTTTTTTAGTGCAGAAACCAGGGTGGAGCGTATAAAGTCATTTAAGCTGTTTGATAAAAATCAGGGCCTGGTTGCCAACGAACTGAACGCAGGCGGCGGTTTGCTGGCTACAGATGGCACCCTCTGGCTGGGTTCTGTTGAGGGGATCAGTCATTTTTTTCCTGATCGTATCACGACAAATCAAACACCACCGGGCATTGAGTTTGAAGAGATTATGATGAGTGGTGAACTGCAGAAGCAACTGTCAGGTACAGAGTTTGGCAACGAACAAAACTTTCTTCAAATTAGCTTTACAGGTCTGAGTTTCGAAAGCCCGGAACAAATCTTATATGAATATCGCCTCGCCGGCCTGGAGGATGAATGGCAAACCACGCGCGACCGGACTGTCCGTTACACGTCTTTACCCCCCAATGAATATCGGTTCAGAATTCGGGCATACAATGCTGATGGCCTGCAAAGCAGTGAAGAAGCCGTATTTGCGTTCACAATACACCCCCCGATTTGGCAGCAGTGGTGGTTCTTTGCACTGTTAACAGCCGCAGTATTCGGATTGATATTCTTTTACTACCGTCATTTTAAAGCCCGAAAACAGATTGATATTGAGCGAATGAGAGTGCAGATTGCAAGTGACCTGCACGATGATGTGGGTTCAAGCCTGACGGAGCTTGCGCTGCAGACCGATTTTTTGATGGCAGGAGATATTTCGGATGAGTTACGCGATACCCTGCAACAGCTTGGATCGCAGAGCCGAAAAATTGTCTCCAGCCTTGATGACATCGTTTGGTCGATAGATTCAAGAAATGATACGGCAGGAGATGTCACCGACCGGATGCAGGACTATATAAACCAGGTGTTTCGGGCAGGAGGACCGAAGGTTAATTATCATTTTGATAATTTAAAAATGGATGACCGTCTGCCGGTTCACATCAAAGAAAATATATACCTGATTTTTAAGGAATCAATTAACAATATTGCCAAGCATTCCAATGCCGACCAGGTGGATGTTATGTTTGCATATGATGGAAAATCGTACCGGCTGAAAGTGAAAGATAACGGCACTGCATCAAACGGAACACGTAAGAGTGGTCAGGGTTTACGGAACATTGAGCTCCGGTCTAATCGTATTGGCGGGGAGGTTGAAATCCGGAACAGTGATGGGTTTACGGTACACGTAGTGGGAACTGTATAGTTCATTTATAAATGGAGGAGATAAGATGATAGAAGTAGCCATAGTTGAAGACAATGAAAAAATCAGGAGCTTAATCCAGCGATACCTGGATATGCAGGATAACTTAAGTTGTGAAGCTGCGATGGAATCTGTGGAGGATATGCTGGAGTACCTGAAAGAGAATAACCCGCCAAATGTTATGCTGATGGATATCCAGCTGCCCGGGATGTCGGGAATTGAGGGAATTGGGATTATCAAAGAAAAGTACCCTGAAGTAGAAATCATAATGCTTACTGTTTACCACGATTCACACAAGATATTTGATTCCTTGAAAGCCGGTGCATCGGGCTACCTGTTAAAACATACATCACTCCCTGAAATAAAAGAATCGATCGAAAACCTGGCTGAGGGCGGAGCTCCGATGTCTCCTCAAATTGCCCGAAAAGTGATTCAGCACTTCAATGATCCGGGACAAAAACAGAAAAAAGAGAGCGATTTAACCCCGAGAGAACAAGATATTGTGAACGGTTTGGTGGATGGGTTAAGTTATAAACTTATTGCGGATCGTTTTGATATCTCAATTGATACCGTGCGAGCTCACATCCGGAACATTTATAAGAAACTACACGTAAATTCGAAAGCGGAAGTGATTACAAAATCTCTGAGAGGCGAAATCTGAACACGCAGTACGGGCAGATGTGAGTGATGCTTCGCATGTTTATGTGATACTATGTTAATTGCAGATGTGGTATTTTATTTACAGAGGAAAACCGTAATAAACGAACCGGTGAACGCTATGAAAACTATACAGCTACATTTTAAAACGATATTGATTGCTGCATTTGCAGGAATATTTGCGACCGGGTGCTATACCCAGCTCGAAACAATTGAAGATCAGCGGCCGGGTTACTCATCACAAAATCAGCCTCAATCTACCGCTGCACAGCAATCTCCGTCGAATGTTACGGAAGATCAGCAACAGACAGCTCGAACTGTTCGCCCGGAACGCGAGGAGCAGGTCGTGAATACCGAAGATTACGAGCTCGGCTATGAAGATGGCTGGGAAGATGCGGAGTCGTATTTTTTCAAAGATTATGAAACGGAACAATGGTACAGTAATCAGGGTGCTTCACTTTCCTCTCATACACAAAAAGGCCCAGGTAAAACGGTTATAAACAATTATTACGGATACCAGGATACTCATTTCTACGGACCTCAACACTATGCATACTATCCATACCCGGTTTATTACGGTTATCCAAGATATACACAAAGATTCTCTATTTCTTTTGGATTGGGCTGGGGATATCCACGATATGGTTTCTACCAGGCATATGATCCGTTCTACACGGTTTACCCATGGGGTGGATACTATTATGGCGGTTTCCAACCTCACTACGGGCACTATGGGTATAATACCATTTACATTGCAACAACAAATTCAAGGGCAGTAAGAAGTAATAAGGTCCGAACATCGGGTTTACGATCCTCCGGCTTGCAGGCATCCAACCGGTCGCGCGGTAATGTGAATCGATCAAATATCGTGAATACTCGCTCTGAAGCCCGCTCTAATGTTCGCAGTAATGTTAGAAGTCGTCAGATTGAACGCAGTAGTCCACGGTCGAACATACGGAGTTCAGGATCAGGAACAGTACGCTCAAGGGGAACTACAACTAATTCGGTTCGAAACCGCAGTACAACCCGAAGTAATGGAAGCAGTGTCAACCGTTCCTCAGGTAACAGAAAAAGCAGTGGGAACGTACAGCGGAACCGCAGCAGTTCATCAAACCGCAGCAGCGGTACCGTTAGGAAAAAAAACAGCAGTCGCAGCTCCGGCAGCAGCACAGTTCGCAGCCGCAGTTCATCCGGAAATAGCAGCCGGTCTACAGGCAGCAGTGCCCGTCAGCGGTCCGGTAATAATAAAAGCAGCTCCGGAAATGCCAGAAGCCAAAGTAATAATCGTGGAAATAACGAATCGGCAACTGTAATCAGAAGCAGAAACAGTGATTCTTCATCAGTTCGAAACGAAGTATCTTCGCGGAGCTCTTCCAGTATTACGCGAAGCAGTTCTGTAAGTACTGCCCGCTCTGCAATTCAAGACAGAGTGCGAACCGTTGAAAGCACGGGGAGAAGTGTCAGAACCGGTTCAAACCGATCTTCAGGGCGTTCTGCTGTAAGAGGATTTTTTGAAAAAGCTGCAAGTACAGTTGCTAAATCTGTGAGCGATGGCCGGATTAATGTGAAAACTAATCGTAGCAGCTCTTCAAGGGTATCAAAGTCTTCGACTGATCGTTCATCGTCTTCTGGTTCCAAAGTTCGATCATCGGGCAATAATACAAGATCCGGTTCGTCTGTTAATCGTAGTCGTTCGGGAAGCAGTAACAACAACCGTTCGACAGGCAGCAAAAGCCGGTCATCCGGATCAAATAACAGAAACTAATGATCTGATTTCTCCGGTGGCTGATTAGCTGCCGGAGGATGGTACTCACCTTCAAGGTATTCATTTAAATTTCAGCGGGAAAGCTATGTCTACTGTCACTCGAGCTATTATTCTGTTACCTTTTCTTTATTTGGTTTATTCACTGGGTTATGCTCAAAATTCAAATGACGCTTTACTTTTTAGTAATCAGGCTGTTCAATTTGGCGACCAGCGGGAAATTATAAACCCGGTGACAGGTGTAATGCCCGGTATGGCATATGCAGCCGGCTTCGGCACTTTTTTAGATAACCCTGCCAGTGTTGCCCTGTTTGATAAAAGCTTTGGAGAATTTGGCATCACATATAAAACCATTAACGAGGATGCAACCTATCTTGGACAGTCCCGGTCACTGGATGATACACAAACCAATTTATCCAGTGCAGGTTTTATCTACTCATTCCCTACAAGGCAGGGAAGCCTGGTGATCGGTGCAGGGTATAATCAGCACACAGCTGCAAACCGGGCCCTTGGATTTAATGCAAGAAATGAGAACAGTACCATCACGGACCAATTTAAGACGCCGGGCAATACCTATTCTGATATTGCTTTCAGCACCTTTGCTACTGATTATGGCGATGAGTTTGAAGACTGGGATGAATCTATCCTAAGGACCGGATTTGATGATTTTGGTGACTTTCTGGGCATCAGGCAACAGGGTGAGATTACACAGCGAGGCTATGGTGGAGAATATTCGGCTTTTATCGCAACGGAGTTTCAGCCGAATCTTATGATTGGTGCAAGCGTTGGAGTGCTTGCCGGCAAATTTAATTACGATCGGGTAATTCAGGAAGTGGATGAATTTGATGATTACGATTTCCAGGCAATTGACTCTGATGACGATGGTGAACCAGACACTGATATTGACACTATTCTTCTATCTGATGAAATAAACAGCCGGTACAGCGGGTTACGGGCCAGAGTTGGAGCACTTTACAAGCTTACGCGAAATATTCACGTGGGCGGAAGTTACACGCTTCCCACCCGACTATCCGTTGATGAGAATTACGACGCAACCATAAGAAGTACATTTGATAATGGTACGAACTTCGAAGATTCACTTGAAGGACAGTTTTCATACAATGTACGCTATCCCTCCCGGAGCGGCCTTGGATTATCCCTGAGTGATCTTGGTGGAATGTCTGTATCTCTTTCTGCAGAATATGTGGATTACTCCTCAGTTGAAATTGAATTTGAAGAAGACGATCTATTTGAAGAGGAACTTGATGAAAATGAATTTATCAGTGATGAGTTTACATCTGTCTGGAATTTGAAAGCGGGTATTGCCTATCAAGTAAATCCAATGGTTGAGTTACGGGCCGGATATGGTTTTTTACCCACCCGGTTTGAAACAGGCATAGATGACCGTAATATCTTTTCTGCCGGTGCGGGATTTGCCCTGAACCGGGATACCTTTTTTGAAATTGGTGCGCTTTATACCCGGTGGGAAGAAGACTCCGCAGTTTATAATTACACAGAGTACGATTATTCACCCCTGCCCGAAGAACCTCCGCTTATCCGGGGAACACGTACAGAGGATGCATTCCGAACGGCTGACCTGTTTCAGTTGATGGGTACACTTCGTTTCTCTATCAACTAATCGCCACCTCTATTCCGTTTATCCTGTTCGATTGTAATATCAGATCGTGAGTACAACGGGAATCATGCTATTGTTTTGGCGGGCGCACACTCAGAACGGCTGTTTTTACGTGGCGCACCACATTTGCGGTAGTACTTCCTAACATCATGTATTTGATTCCTGTTTTGCCCACTGTTGCCATCACAACAAGGTTGTAATCTCCGCTTCTTACGTGTTTGAGAATAGCTTCGTGAGGAGAATCTTCTGATACCAGGGTATAGCTGTTTACACGGTTACCCAGACTATGAAAATGTTCTTTTTCGATAAGCTGCATTCGCTGCTCCCGCAACTTTTTAATTCCGGGATCCGTCTCGTCATCTTCAAACTGATCGAAGCTCAGGATATGGAGTATATCAATCGATCCACCGGTCTTTTCTGCGATTTCTCTGGCTTTCGGGTATGCAGCCGAGGCATTTTCAGAAAAGTCTGTCGTAACCAGTATTTTATTAAAATTGTCCACATCAGATTCCTCTTCAACAACCATAACGGGAACCGGAGATAGTCGGAGCACTTTTTCTGCAACAGATCCCAGTAAGAGCCGGCTGAACCCTGTTCGCCCATGTGTGCTCATGATAATGATATCATACTCTTCAGCTACCTCAACAATACTTTGGGCGGGGTTGCCAATGTGAACGAGTGTTCCATCACGGAATTTCTGATCAATATTCTCTTCTGTTAGACGTACAAGCTTTTTCCGGATTGATTTTTCAATATCTTCGTAATCCTGATAGATTTTATTGCTCATACCAATGGCATACGGTTCGTCCAGTTCCGTGATTGGAATATGGGAGTGGATGAGGGTGATCGTACCGCCATAGATAGCCGCATAGGAATTAGCGACCTGAATGGCTTTCAAGCTAAGTTCTGAAAAGTCGGTTGGGACAAGTATCTTCATGGCAATCAGTGTTTTGGTTGTGTTTACTTAATGTAGCAAATTTCTGTGAAGGTGCCATAAATATTGAAGATGCCGTTTCTCAAACTCAGGACAGTAATGAATTGATGTTT
>JAWLEH010000059.1:0-17198 GCA_041686215.1 Balneolaceae bacterium
AGCGCACGCCGTCTCCAAACACTATTGCAGCTTCCGGCTTGTCTACCACCTGAGAATGACGGCTGCCAAGATCAATACCTTCCTGGCTCAGCCCCGTGTTGGCCGTGTAAAACGTGAGGTTGAACTCCCGGGCGGTTTCATTAATGATGGTATTGAGGTCTGTAGATGAAAAATCTTTTTGCTCCGCTACATTTACAATGACTGAACCATACCCAAATTCTACATCCCCGGCTTGTGTGGACGACACAAACGGCTGCTGTGCCGACCGGACCACCAGCCCTTCATCCAGCAGTTTTACCAGTGCGGCTGAAGCATTATAATCACTCCAGGGCAACAGGTACGCGTACTCCGTTTGCCCGCCGGCAACCTGCCCGGTTCTTTCAGGCAGCTCTTCAACCTGTGATCCCCAATTGTTGCTGTAACTGCCCGATTCTACTTCTGCATAGCGGATACCGTACCCCGGTGCAAGCGACCATGCCGTAACATCATAAAACACACTGTCGGCAAAACTGGTGTGCGATTCAAACACATCGTGCAGAATGTGGTAGTTGGGCTGGCTGGTTGGAACCGCAAATCCGGTACCCGGTTCAAAAACTTCTCCGTTCACTTCCCGGGCTTCATCCAGTGCGTATACATCGATATTATGTTTTAGCAGGAGGTCCAGAAACTTATCGGTCAGTGTCACATCCTTCGGATCGCCAAAATAGTAGGCACGCACCCCCTGATTTTCCGCTTTATCGATACCGGTGCGGAAGAAATCTTTCTGGTATTCCAGCAGTGCTTCCTTCTCTTCAACGCCTGCTCTTACCGTCGCAATTCCAGTGGCCAGGTGTTTCCGGATGGTGGATCGAAAGGTGACATCCCCCGCAACACTCTCCTGCAGAAGCCCGCGCGAGCTGCCTACTTCAAAGGTAATACCAACACCCCCAAGGATATCGGGGTAGGTAGACCCGTAAATCGGGGAGATGTTGTCAAATACTTCTTTGGTCCAGTAGAGCGATCCGAGATCGTCGAGCGCATCACTTTGATATTTTGAGATAAGCGGCCCTAATACATCGTACCGATATTCCGGAACAATGGGGTTCCACGTACGCTCGGGCTGCGTAGGCTCCAGGTAGTAGGTGCTGTTAGTGCCCATCTCGTGAAAGTCGATCTGAATATTTGGATACCACTTCTGGAAAAACGCAACACGGTTGGCACTCTCCTGCTGGCTTACGGCAAACCAGTCGCGGTTAAGATCGTGTAAAAAGTGGTTGCTGCGTCCGTTTGGCCAGCCTTCGATATGCTCCTTGTCGTTCGGATCGGCCACTGGCGGAAATGATTTATAGCTGTTGTGCCAGTTTGCGGCCCGGTCGCGGCCGTCTGGATTCTGAGCCGGATCAAGCAATATCACCGCTTCATCCAGAAATCTTTGCGTTTCACCACTTTGATCAGCCACCAGGTAGTAGGCCGTTAAGAGCGCTGATTCGCCACTCGACGATTCGTTGCCGTGAACGCTGTAGGCCAGCGAGATGATCGATTTCGCACCATCCACATCCACAAACGGTTCCTCCGGATCGGTCAGCGTCAAGTGATTTTGCCTGATATCTTCAAGGTTTTGGTGATTATCGGGCGAGGTGATCGTAAGAATTACCTGAGGACGTTTTTGAACCGTCTGCCCGATCTCCTGCAGTGTAGCTTTGTCGGAAATTCGCGTAAGCTCCTCAAGGTAATCCACAATACGATCGTGGCGCGTGTAGTGCGTTCCGATGGGATACCCAAGGAACTCCTCCGGCGTTGGAATCGATTCATCAAATTCGGTGCCGTCCGGAAAATAGTAGTCATTCTGGGCAATGAGGGTCGGCGCCAATAAGAACCCCATCAAACCAAATAGCAGTGCCGGTTTAAGGAGTTTCAATAAACTGTTCTGTAAGGTTGAAATCATTGTTTTTTTATTCTTTGAATTACTTGTTTTGATAGCAATAAACGTATCATCTATTAGCCAAAGCTGACTCTTAAAGGTCTCCCAGACGCAGCAGGAGTCAGGTTTTTTTGGTTGTGTTTAATCACCGAAATCCACATTGGGGTTTGATGTAATTTCTGATGTGGTTATTGGGAAGAATGCCCCGGGCGAAACCCTGGATGACCTCCATTGCGGCGAAGATCCTCCAAACCGGTATAGATCGGCCAGGCGGCGCCCCTGCAAAAACAGGTTCACCTGCCGGGAATGCTCCAGAAGTTCACGCTCTGTCACCTGGCCGCTATATGACGAGAGGCCATCTAAATCCCTCAGATTGTTGATCGCTGTAGTGAAGGCGTCTTCATCATCGCGGGCCGCAGCATCTTCAGCAATTATTAAATGAAGTTCTCTGGCTGAAACTACCGTATAGTCTGCATATTGATTTGCAGACGTAAACTCATCCACTTCGCGAACCAGGTAGGGTGCCGGAATCTCATCCAACGGGTCTTGCAGCGTCACATTCTCAAGACGGGAGTTATCTGATGAGGGTTCACCGTAAACGTCACTTATGCGCAACTCAAGCCGCTCATTTACCTGGAAAGCCAGGTTATTGGTTGGAGTTTCGGAGTTCACCTCAATGCGGTATTCCCAGTCTTCACCCTCACCTATAGCCAGGAGCGCGTCCTGAGCTGCGGTTGCAGCATCACTGCTCTGAACCAGCGGTGTAGCCGTATCAAGCTCGGGCTTCAGGGTGTTCCATAGTTCCCGGGAATAGAGTGCCCTGGCTTTTGTGGCCAGCAGCCTCGCCTCCCAGGCCGAACCACTTTCCGCTATTTCAAGGCCTCTGTTCGCGTACTCTATTGCTGTATCAATCAGTTCATACGTGTTCTCGCGGCCAACCGGGTGGCCCGCTTCCTGCCTGTCTGAAATCACAAAATTATCAAATGCATCCGCTACATTCAGGTAGATGAGCGCTCCATACAGGTAGCTTCGAACAAGCGGAGTTGCATTTTGCAATGTACCCGCGTCCCGGAACGCTTCAAGCCTGATGATGGCATTGTCGGCAGTCCACCGGGTCTCGTTTACCGATGCATAAGCACCGTCTACAAATTCATTCAGCGGATCGGTGGTTTCCCCCTGGTCCAGTTGCAGCCAGGCATCGCGGGTACCGATCCACGTAAGTTCATCCGTAATGGTTGAGTAAGGAGCCAGCAGGTCGCCCAGTGCGTTAGACAGGGTAGCTTCCGCACCATTGGCTATGGCCGGTGCCGCTGCAGGATTGTTAAGATCTTCTTCCACCAGGCTGTTTGGATTATCAACATCCAGTAAATCACAGGCAGAAAACCCGATAATCGTAAACAGTGCCAGTGCAAATATGCTCCACCTAAATGATGGATTTAGTTTTTGTTGTTTCATGGGTTTATCGATTACTTTTTTCAATTGGTTTGGTGCAGATTGATACATGGCTAAATTCCCAGGTTTACGGTGAACAGGACCCTGCGGGGTAGCGGCATATTCCAGGCATCGGTACCCAGCAGAAAGTTGTTTTCCAGGTCGTTGCCTCCGGAGCGTCCAATGGCGTTCACCTCGGGATCTACACCGGGATATTTCGTCCAAAGTGCCAGATTTTTACCCGACACTGTAAACGAAAGCCTGCGCAGGCTAAACCGGTCCAGCAGGTCTGATGGCAGCTCATAAGTGAAGCTAATATCCCGCAGCCGGATAAAATCAGCCGGCTGTATCACATTCAGCCCTGCAAACGGATCGAGCGCAAGAAGATCATAGATCCACTCTTCAGCAGCATCCAGCCGAACCTCGCCGCTGTTCTGCGGGTTGAAATCGGCATCAATTCCGCCTGTCATATAGTTGCGCTCTACACGAGCTGCATCAGGCGTATTCCGGCCTATTCCCGCACTTCTCTGCCGAAAACCATCTGTCAGGTTGTTTACGAAGTAATTACCGGCCTTAAATTCAAACAGTGTATAGAGCCGAAAGTTTTTAAAGTTAACCGATCCGCCAAACGCACCCTGCCAGTCGGGAGTCGGCTTCCCGAGATGGTGATCCAGCGGGTCTCCGTTGCCGTTTTCATCCGCCAGAAGCACAAAATTATTCAAATCTTCAAGACTGGCTGTGCCGGGTGTAAGGCTGTTCAGGTAGTCCAGAACCAGCTCTCTGCCGGCTGGTGTACCGGGGCTGACCCCTGACACATCGCGTCCCAGCGCTTCCAGAAGACCGCGCGAATCCAGCGGTAACTGGCCGCCGGAGACATCGGCAAGTTTCGCACCAAAATTCGTTCCCGGAGCATATCCTTCTTTGATGAACTGCCTGTATCGGGGATAGCTTCCGCCAACTTTAACCGGAGCCGATCCCCCGAGCGAAGTTACCTGCTCCCACAAATAAGAGGCATTGGTAAATAGTTCGGCCGACCAGTTTGATGTATTCAAAACCTGGAACTCTACTCCCAACTCAATACCACGGCCTTTCAGTTCACCGATATTATCGAGCTGAGACTGAAGAAAACCGCCACTGGTTGGGAAGTTACGCTGCACCAGCGCATCCTGTACCGTTCGGTCCCAGTAGGTAGCTTCCGCGGTAATTCTTTCATTAAAGAAACCCGCATCCAGCCCAAGCTCCACTTCCGTAGATACTTCCGGGCGAAGATTAGGATTTCCAAGATTTTCCGGCACAATCCCGGCCCCGTTTGCAGAGGTCAGCGAGGCGTACGTGGTAAGTGCATCAAACGCTCCCGGCTGCAGGCCCGACTGGCCGATGGCCGTTCGTATCCTGAGGGAGGAAATCAAATCAGACTCATTCCAGAAGGGCGCATCCGATAGCACAAAGGAAAGAGAGGCCTTGGGATAGAAGACACTATTAAACTCCGACCCGAAAGCGCTGTGCGCATCAAACCGTCCGCCTGCGGTTGCAAAGATATAATCATCAAAACCAAGCTGCTCCTGAATAAATAAACCGGCCTGGGTTTCTTCGATGTATTGCTCTGTGAGATTTTGGTTGGCTGCTGCCCCGGAAACATTCAATCCCGGGCCTGGAAAGTTTAATGCAGTTCCACTTCTCACAAGGTTTTGCTGCTGGTAGACCTGGAATCCGCCAATCAGTGTCGATTCAAGCCGCCTTCCAAGCTGGTTTTGGGCCGTAACTTTCACATCCGCAGTCAGGTTCAGATTTGACCGTTCGGATGTCCGGCGCGCCCCTTCGGTTTCGATACTTGCATAGTCGTTGATGTTCCATCCAAAGGGCCGGACCGACTCGCTGAACTGGCTTGTATAACTTGTGCCGAAGGTTCCGTCTATTGTGAGATAGTCCAGCGGCCGGTAATTGACTCCCAGGCTGCTGTTAAACGCGTTTACATCCTGGCTTACCGTCTGTTGCAGCCTCTCCTGGATGGTTGAGTTGTAAGATGCACCTGACCGGTTGTTGTAGCCTGTCAGCTCGGGTTTTCCGTGAATAGCGCCTGATGTAACTCCCTGCACATTGTTTCCGGTTTGAAAGGTCTCCAGACGGGTATCAGAGTAAGAAGACCCAATCCGGATTTGAAGGTTATCTGCCGGAAAGATGCTGATATTCGCCGTGGTTTGAAACCGGTTTAGCTGATCATCTGCCAGTGCTGAGGTTCCATCGGGAAAGGGAACATTCTCTCCGGTATGAGGCCCATTTTCTCCCGTCCATCTTGTATTTACGTAATAGGTAACTCCTTCGCTGCCGCCGCTCACAGATCCGGAATACTCCTGGTTGAAACCCGTTTCATACAGCTGATGAACGTAGTTTTCCGAAACCAGCTCAAATGGATTGATGGTCCGGTCGAAATAGAGGCTCATGGTATCAGCCTGTGCCTGCGATCGTGCAAACCCGGTGTTGTCGGGAAATACTTTCGGGTAGCTGATGGCGCCTTGCGAAACCCTGAAATCGAATTGTGGATCGTTCACCCGGCCATTTTTTGTAAATACCTGTATTACACCGTTGGATGCTTCTGTTCCGTACAATGTTGCTGCAGCAGCGCCTTTCAGCACTTCAACCCTGTCGATCGATTCCGGGTTGATATCATCGAGCCGTGATGGGGACCCACTGCCGCCGGAGCTCACTGATCCGCCAAAGCCGCCGCCGCCATCTACGCGAACGCCATCTACAAATACAATGGGTTCGTTACTTTGAGAAAGGCTGGATGAACCGCGGATTCTGATGCGCGATCCTTCGCCGGTTACACCGCTCGAAGGCAGGCCAACCATGCCGGGTATGCGGCCCTGCAACGCTTCTGAAAAGTTCTGCAGTGGGGAGCTCTGCAGGCTTTCCGCATCAATCACTCCGACGGTATTTCCCAGTTTACGGACTTCCACCGGTCCGCCGGTTCCGGTCACGACCACATCATCAAGATTGAGTGATCCCTGTGCCAGTTCAATGTTAAGAGTTACCTGTTCGTTTTCTCCAATGGAGACTTCCCTTGTTGCGGGCCGATACCCAATATATCGCGCAACAATTGTGTAAGTACCGGCTTCTATGCCGTCGATGGTATAATTTCCGTCGCTGTTTGTAGCTGCACCAAGAGATGTGCCTTCCAGCAGGATGTTAGCACCGGGTATGGGTTGATCATCTGCTGCTGATGTAACAACACCGGATATGCTGCCTTGAGCGTATCCTTCTGCTGCAAAAGCAAATAGAAATACCGGGAGGAGAAATAGTATCCGTTTAGGTTTCATTTGTTTTCCTGAGGTTTTTACTTGTTCGTGGTTTTGATTTTGCCACGCATCAACAGGAAAACAGGAGCTTAAATAAAAAACGCCCACTCACCTGAATGATGAGTGGGCGTTTTTTAAATCGAAAGGTCAGACTTTCAACTTTGCGATAATCCACTATCATTCCAACGGGTGCAAGTCATACAGCACATTTGCATATGCATCTGCATACAGCAGGGCATGTCGCACATATTGGATTGATAGTTAAAATACATTCGTAAAAATTGATCTTTCGCTTTCGGCTTGGGGCGAGTATAAAGGATGGAATTTTAAAATCAAAGAAGACAGGCAAAATTGTATGATAAAAGCGTTTCCAATCCGAAAAATACAACTGGATTACAAATTCTCACCTCGTTAGCACATGAAAATCCCGGCAAAATTGAGAAGTTCCTGAGTCAGACGAATATCATATCAGAGAAGAAATAGACGGTTCATCGGATCAATTTGATTCGTTCGGAGAGCCACCAGGATCGCTACTTACCCACAATACGACAACTATAGATTACAACAATGCAACAATGAAACCTTCCCTCCAACTTTCTGAACATTCAGTCTATTTCATCCAACAGCTTTTCAGCTTCTTCTTTATACATAGGATCATCCTGCATTTTCGGATCCAGTTCAAGAATTTGCTGTAGCTGCTCCCTCGCTGCGTCATTGTTGTCTACTTCAAGATAGTGTTTGGCAAGATCCAGCCGGAAAAGGATATTATCTTCGTCCATCTCCACGGCCTTCTTTAAATACTTTTCTGCATTCTCGTTACTGGCATCAGGTAACCCCCCGGAAATCAATCGCGCAGCAGCTTTTTCTGCCCTGCTTACATTTGCTACATCTGAATGCCATACACCGAACAGGTGCCAGACAGGCGCAAAATCAGTCAGTCGATCGACTGCTTTTTCAAGATTCTCTTTAATCTCCTTAGACGCTCTTATCTTATTTCGTCTCCCCATTACTTCGGTCATGCGTGCTTTGGACACGGCATAGGCATAAAAGGCATACCCATCATCTCCATGGTGTTCGAGGGCTCTTTCAGAGAGGTTTAATGCTTTTGTATACATCTCCTCCATCTTATCCTCACTATCTTTTCGGTAGCCTTTTTTCGAGTAAAGAACCGCAGCATTCCAAAGGGCATCCAGATTGGTTTCCTCACGCTCTAATACTTCCTCATACAGTTCGAGGCTCTTTTCTTCCTTCCCGGACATATGCATTTCGTTTGCTTCTTTCAGAAGTTCCTCTATACTATCATTATCGGAACTGAGAGTGTCCGCAGCAACAGCCTTCCCGAACACAGGAGGTGCAACCAGAGCCATCCACAAAAATACCGGCAGTATGTATCTCATCATTTCTGGATAAGTGTTTTAAAGAATAAAGTACTTCGCCGATTGTAGGATCATCCATTGGTTTATTAAACTGTTTTTGAATACGCCTCCGTTTTTAATGATTGTTTTCTGTACCCGTCAAACATCATTGCAACATTTCGCAGAAATAGCCGGCCGGTTTTTGTGACTCTGAATCCATCCTGGTCTTTCACCAGCAAGTTGTCTTCCCGGAGGCGGTTCAGTCCCGCAATTTCATCTGCAAAAGCTTTCTCGAAGTCAATGCCGCTTTCCACAAAATAATCTTCGTACCTGATTTCACCGCGGCACATGATTTCCATGATAACGTATCTGCGGAGCTTATCTTCTTCACTCAGTGGCAGAATTTTTTTAACGGGCAGCCGGCCACTGTCCAGCTGGGAGTAATACTCTGAAAGATTTTTCGTGTTTTGATAGTAAAGTTCATCTCCCATAGAGATTCCCGACATTCCCAGGGCGATCATCTCCAGCTCAGCGTGCGTGCTGTATCCCTGGAAATTTCGCTGCAGCGTTCCACTGTCAAGTGCCCGGGAGAGCTCATCATCTATCCGCGCAAAATGATCCATACCGATAAATCGATACCCTTCCCCGGGAAGTCGCTCAATCGTATTTACAAGCATCGCGAGCTTATCGCCGGTTGCAGGGAATTCCTCTTCGCTCAGCAGTTTTTGTGCCGGCATTACAGATGGAATATGTGCGTAGCTGTAGATAGCCAGACGGTCGGGTCGAAGCGTGAGTACATCGTCAAGAGTCTGGTTAAATGTTTCTGTAGTCTGTCGCGGCAGTCCGTAAATCAGATCAAAATTAACGCTTTTGATGCCGTGTTTCCGGAGCGTGTTGGTTACGGTCTGGGTTTGCTCAAACGGCTGAATTCGGTGAATCGCCTTCTGTACGCTTTCATTTGTATCCTGGACACCGAGGGATGCACGGTTCACGCCAATCTCGCAAAGCGCAATAATATGTTCTTTTGTACAGGTACGAGGATCTATTTCAACGCTGAATTCAACATCTCTATCCACATAAAAATAGTGATGAATGATTTCGCCCAGGCGCCGGAGCTGTTTTGGGGTGAGAAAAGTTGGGGTGCCACCGCCAAAATGAATCTGTTTAGCAGCAGAGTTGCGATGCAGGGTTTTAGCAACCAGAGCAGCCTCTTTCTCGAGGTAATCAAGATAGATATCTCCGCGGTCCTGGTCTTTTGTGATGATCTTTGTGCATCCGCAGTACCAACATAATGAAAAACAGAAGGGTATATGAAAATAGAGAGACACCGGTTGCACCGTATTCGCACGTTTATGAAGGAAGGCTTGAAGGAAAGTGTCGTCCTCCGGTTCCCTGAACTGTAGTGCGGTCGGGTAGCTGGTATAGCGCGGACCCGGCACGTTATATTTCTCAACAAGTGAATAGATATCAGTAGTAAAAGAGTTCATAGTCATCTAAATTAATCCATCAGAAGTGTCTCAAAATCTCCGTCCTCTGTGAGTCGTAAGTTCTCATTTTTTCCCTTTTCGGCCAGATCCCTCAGCGAAGTACCCTGCAGCATGTCCCGGATGCTGTCTCGTGTTTCAGCCCACTGTTCGTGCAGCGGACATGGATTTTTCAGGCCGCAACCGGGCAACCCCAGCGCACATTCCGTTAATATTTCCGGTCCGTCTATAGCCAGTACAACATCTATCAGCGCAATTTTTCCACCCGGTTTCATGAGACGCACACCGCCATTTGGCCCCTTAAAGGATTCCAGCATTCCATCGGCTGTAAGCTGCTGGAGAATTTTGGTCAGAAAATGAAAAGAGATTTCGAGCTTATCACTCAATTGTTTTATCGGGGTGAACTCCTCACGATCTTTCGTTGCAAGATAAAGGGTTGCCCTGAGGCCATATACACAAGATTTCGATAGCAGCATAGTATTTATCTATTTAGAGAGTCTTTTGTCTTATAATAGGGCTTTTGTGTGATGAGTTTATTAAGAAAGTGTTGAAATATTTGAGGTTCTTCTTCCCCGGCGCCTGATCACTGCATTATCCCTGATTCTTTGTAACCAACAGCCACGCCACAGGTATCACCGGTAAAAGCGCCGCGCCGGCCAGCCAGAACGCCAGGTTCTGCGGTATCAAGGCTCGCGGCCAGTAACCGCTGAACATTCCAAGCGTGGTGAGAACGGCCGCCATTCCGATAATGTAGCTCCATTTTGTTATGCTTCCCCCGTTTGGATAAAACGCTGCAATCAAACCGGTTGTGGCGAACCCGAGTAAAACCAGGTGCAGGTATAAAATCCGCAGTCCGTGCTCGCCTGGCCAGATTCCCGTTGGAAGCATCGCACCGGCCTGGAACAGGATTTTAAACGCCAACAGCAGAAGCACCACCCGGTCAATTCCGGTTGATGTGAATGAAGATTTCCACAGGCTGTACAGGTGCAGCGACAATGGGATCCCAATCAACAACAGACCTGTTTTGGCCGACCAGAGCATCGGCGCGGACAGGATGGACTGATCCAGGCTGAAGGGAAAAATCAGCATCGATCCAAATAGAACCGGCATCCAGAGCCAGTTTTCTCTATTTATTATCCCCGGACGTTTTACTCCGCTCCACAAAATCCCCAGTACACCCAGAATAACCCATCCTTCGGTAAAAACGCCCAGGAAAAAGCTGGTGAGAGCTTTGGATATGAGTGGACTTTCCAGCGAACTGAACTGGTAGACAGAGACTCCCCACGCTCCCAGTGAACTTACCACCAGTGCAACCAGTGCGCCATCAAACAATACGACTGAAAGCGATGGTGATTTCATGCAATGCCTTGCTTTATAGTAGAGAATTCCAAACCAGTACCAGGTGATCATCACCAGTCCGGATAGTATGGCAGCAAGTGGCAGATTAGCTCCGCCCACAGACACCGGCCGATACCCGAAGAGCAGAAAAAACGGCCACGAAAGAAAGCCGAGAATCATCATCGTATAGATACACTGTTTGATTCTGCGAACTGAGTAATTGACCTCTTTCCGGATAACTTCAGCAGCCATCCAGATCAATATAGGCGGGGTGATCCAGTTGAAGAACATCAGATGGGAGTGTGCATGACGGATATTGCCAAGATGCAGAAGCTCCGGTAAGGGCATTAAAAATCCATAGCGATAGAGGAACCCGGTCAGGCCGGCGATGACAAAACTTAGAATGGAGAGTTTCCAGATGGCGAAAAACTCGGTATGGATAATTTGTGGAACTCTGCTCATACAGTCTGCTGGTGAGCGCTCATAAGCGCCATCTTAAAGTTATTTTAGGATTTATTTTGGGTTTCTGAGGGTCCGTGGCTGTCCAAAAAGGAGTGGTTCAAACAGATTTTATTCATTTTTCACACTGTTTTGAACGAAAATATTTCGGTCCAACCACCCCAGGGAGGCTGTCCTAAATGGTAAAATTCATCGAGCATCGCTTAAATAATTTAGTTTTGTCTTCCGGGCTCACCCTGCATCCCTCTCTAACTAATAGAGAGGGATTAAATGTCTAAATTATTTAAGCTGGTTTGGTTGCCGATTTACTTTTTGGGCAGCCTCATTCTTCTAATTCCCACTGTTTCTTTGTTAAAGTCAGCGCTTATGCGGTGGGCGCCACTTGATGCCTTGCTCTGTGACGCGCTGCCAACGCCACACCAAAAAGCACCATAGCCATCGCCTGGTGAAAAACACCCAGCCAGACCGGCACGTGGTAGATCAGAGTAAAAACCCCGGCGGCATACTGCAGAAGCACAGCTCCAAAAAGGATTAGCATCCACTTTTTTTGATTTTTGGAGGTATCGAGCCGGAGGGTTCGTCCCCACATTACGATGACCATTACTCCCAAAACCGTTCCCAGCACACGGTGCACCCACTGAACGGCCGTCATATTCTCGAAAAAATTTAGAATGAGCGGCTCCACCAAAAACATCTCCGGCGGAATCCAGAACTGGTACATTTTCGGAAAGGAGTTATAGATATGTCCCGCATGAAGACCGGCTGTAAATGCACCCCAGATTACCTGTAGCAATAGTATCACAATAAAAATGTTGAGCCAGGTTTTAAGCTCCGTGCCGCTCTTTGATACTACCCGTTTCGTGCTATTTATGTCCAGGGCAAACCAGACGCAGCATCCAAATATGATAAATGCCAGCAAAAGATGAGCAGCCAGCCTGTAGTGGCTTACCTCGGGGACGTCAATCAGACCGCTCTGAACCATAAACCAGCCCATGAGCCCCTGTCCCAGCCCAAGCATTAGAAGCAATGTGGATCGTAGAAACTGTTTTCGGCTGAACTTCCGGCGGATAAGAAACCACGCAAACGGAACCAGAAACACCAGGCCCAGCAACCTGCCAAGCATGCGGTGCAGGTACTCCCAAAAGAAAATCACCTGAAACTCAGCCAGGTTCATATCGCTGTTCCTCTCCTGGTACTCGGGAAATTGTTTGTACTTATCAAACGCATCTTCCCATTGAGATTCCGATATCGGGGGGATGGATCCCATGATCGGTTTCCAGTCAGTCATGGAGAGTCCGGATCCTGTTAACCGCGTGATGCCGCCAATTATAAGGATCAGGAAAACCAGTGCTGCCCCGCTCCAGTACCAGGTTTTAAGTTGTTGATCTGTCTTGGCTTTCATGTCTATCTACTTTACCAGTGCAAATATTAAAAAATCAATTTAAGAATTTTGGGATATGAAAAACCCTCATCCGTCAATTTTACAATTACAGATGCGTGAAACAACATTTTTCATTGAGAAAACACCAATTAGTTCATTTTCTGATTCTTTACCAGATAAGCCAAAGTTACAGTCTTCATCATGTCAAACATATCTGTTTTTATTGTTGACCACTGCTCATGCATGGGGCAGGGTTTTTTCTTGCCGCATCCGGGAAGGCCCAGGGCGCAGGAATCCATTGAGCAGGTTCCGTCTATGGCTTTTACAATATCCATAAAGGTTATTTGATCAGAAGGCAAAGCCAGTTTTACTCCGCCGCTTGCTCCCTTTTTGGATTCAAGCAGACCGGCTGCGTTTAGTCTTTGAAATATTTTGGTGAGAAAATGGAATGAGATGTTCAGTTTGCTGCTCAGGTTTTCAATAGGCACATACGCATCCTTATCCAGTGCGGCCAGCATTACCGTAGCCCTCAAACCATACTTACACGATTTTGAAAATAACATGGTTTTGAATTGAAGTTTATAATATCAGAACGTGAATCGAGTGTCATCTTTAATGGTTTGCTGCTCTTTGCGAGTCACCACCAATAACACAGCACTATCCTTATTCACGTTCTGTTTCTGTAACTCACCACACGGTTCCACATCAAACCGGTAAACGCCAATACACTCAACAGAATTGATGTTCGTCCGGCTATCGCGATATCATTCATAAACACGGATGCTGCAAGTAACCAAACACCTGCGTTTATCCCTGTCAAAATCCCCCAGGCCAGCCATACAGGACCTCTTCCCGAATCACCGGGGAATCTCGGAAAAATCCAGTACGCGGTACCCATTACGAATTGTACCAGCCAGCCCCAGATGGCCACTTCATAATGAACCGGCAGCACCCCCCACACGGCAGTATGAAGCGGAAAGGCTTTGTGCACCAGGATGAACGCCCCGGTCACAACCGCGAACAGCAAGTAACAGAGCGACAGACGGATCATCCATACAGCAGGCCCCGGCATCACGTCCTCTCGCGTTTACGTTTACGCTTCGGCTGTACCCTCGGCCAGATTTCACAGACAAAAAGTATGATTGCTGTAAGCTGCAGAATTGCCGAAAACACTACAAGGAACGGTATGACAGTTGATTCGTCAAATACCGGCAGAAACGGCTCTGACAAAAACCGTACGATCAGCCCGCCATTCAGCAGGAAAAACGCGCCAGTTGCCAGGAGTGAGTGCTCTTTTTTCCGATTCCGCTTTTTCCGCGGAAACATCCAAACAGAAACGCCCATGATCACCTGGGTGATCCACCCAATCACAATCATATGCCAGTATACCGGTAGCAGGAGTGCTGCCCCCTGCACATCCGGCAGTTCAGCCACTAACGCCAGCATCACACCAGACACCAACCAGATCATTCCAGCTTTTATAAACCATCGTGTTATGGAAGGCATGTGGTTTTTGAGTATTGGGTAGTGGGTATTCTCCTGTCTTATTCATTCGGTAGCGATTTAACTTTGTACACCCATCCCCATGCGCAAATACATGCGTGGGTACTTCCCTCAAGGGAAGATTGATAAATATTGCTACTGGGTTGCTTCAGGTCTTCCATCTACCATCATCTATAATCCGAGAACTTTTCACTCAGGCCGCGACCAGACGCTCCATCTTCTTAAACAGGATGTTATTCTCGAGGTGTACATGCTTATGCAGGTCCTCTTCAAACCCTGCCAGGTTTTGATAGAGAATTCTGTATGTTGTGCAGGCATCCTGTGGCGGGTTAAACTCGTTGCTTAGTTCCCGTATTTCAGCCATTAATTCACCTGCAACTTCATGTTCTTTCTCCATTTGTCTGAGCTCCCCTTTTAGTTCAGTAACTTCAGATTCCGATGGGGCAACTCCATTTTGTCGTTTTTCATAAACGCTCTTTATCAGTGGAAATACCCGTGATTCTTCGTCATTCAGATGCTGCATTAATTCATTGGAAAGAGAGACAAACTTCCTGAAAATTTCTACATTCTCCGGATGCCGTTCACCGTGCACTTTTGCAACTTTTGCAGCATAGTTTGCTACCTCATCTGTCTTCTGCCGAACAAACGTATGGTGTGTATTTACAATGTAATCCACCAGGAAATCGGGGGACCAGTCGTTGTAGTTGTCCCCGCTGGACCGGTTGCCCCACGGGGCTGATTTCAGCTTATCGGCAATTTCGTCAATCGGCACTCCTTTCTTTTCACATACGTCACTCAGGAGCTTCCCGCCCCCGCAGCAAAAGTCGATTCCATACTCCCGGAACACTCCTGCTGCGTGATAATTATCGCTTACAATGTCACCGATGGTACTCTGTTTTAAACTCATGTTATTATTTGATTTATACTTGGTTTGATTCATATTTTTATCTGTAAAAAGTCCCCCTTAATAAAGGGGATTGGAGGGATGTCTACTTCATGGATAAATTTGTTTAAGACCCCTCTTGCCGTAAGCACTCTTTCGGAGAAATCTCTCCGCCAGCCAACGGAGAGACTGCTTCTTCAATTGTTATTTTACCCGAAGAATACCCTTCATGCCGGCAAAATAGTGGCCCGGAAATGTACAGACGTACACATAGTCACCCGGTTCTTCAGGTACCGTAAACTCTATGACATCGGTCTCACCGCCACCGAGCATTTTAGTAAAGGCAACCACCTGGTTTTCCATATCGGGTGCGATGTATTCATTGTCTTTGGCCGACATCGATTCTGTAACAAATGTATCTACATCGGCATCTTTGTCGAGTATGGCGATATTGTGACCCATGGCCGATTTCGGCATGCTACTCACCACATCAAGCGTCATCCGGATAGTCTCTCCGGGGCTGGCCTCAACAAGTTCAATGTCGAACTTGAGGTTGTCTGTACCCTTTATGGTAAGTTCCCGAATCTCATCATTTTGTGGAATTGCCATTACCTGCAGCGATAGCAATGTGACGAAGAATGTAATCAGGGTTGTTTTAAATAATGTTTTCATGGTATTGGGTTTTATATGGTTCTGTAAAATAGTTTGTTGTTCTTTCGTATTGTTTTGCGATTAAATGGTTTTTCAATCATGGTTTTGATGGGAAAGTCCACCGGGTTTTTCATCTGCTATTCGTTCAATTTTTTCAGCCGCTTCTTCCACCGGCTGGTTCAGTCCTTCGAGCCTTAGAATTATTTTACCCTCATCATCCAGCACAGTTACCAGGTTGGAGTGAGCAAAATGGCCGTCACTCTTTTTTGTAAATTCCACCCCCAGTAACATCGCCAGTTCGCGGATTTCCGAACGATTCCCGGTCACGAAGTGCCACTCCGGGAGATTCAGCTCTTTCTCCTCTGCATAGGCTTTCAGCCGGTCCGGTGTATCGTTTTCCGGATCAAAGGTTACGGCCAGTACCCGCATCTCTTTTCGCAGATTTTCATCCACTTTCTCAAAAATACGGTTGGCATCCCGGATCAGAATCGGGCACACCTGTACGCAATTACCGTAGTACATCACCACTACAAGTGGTTTTCCTTCAAAATCAGACAGTTTAAATGTCTCATTCCTGTGGTTGGTCCATTCCGCTGTCATGTGGTAAAGCGAATGATCCATATTTACCGCTTTGGCATCCAGCGCATTGCTGTTGGTATGATCTCCGTGCCCGTGTTGCGCCACCAGGAGCACAGGAAGCAGCCAAATGGTTATCAGTGTTGCGAATATTTTTGTGAACCGTTTCATGATCATTCTCCTATATTTCAGTTTCATTACCAGGGTCGTACGCACATCTGAATCCAAGCATACCTGTGGTGCTGGTTGGCTTAAAACTCATTCGGGTTACATACCGGATGGACATGGCATAACTGTAGATGGTGTTGTCACCTTTCATACGTCCCATCGTTCCGCAGTCGAGTGAAATATCCTCACCAACCGGTGGTTGAAAATCTTCCACCCACTCCATCACCAGGCCAAACATGTCTTTTACGCCGTGCCGGTTTTCAATTCCGGTAGACCCTACAGCCTGTGTTTTATCGGTGTCTACCGCAGAGTACCAGCCGATTAATTGTGTGCTAAACCGGTCTGCCTCGGCTGCCGACTCATGATCCATCAGTTGAGCAGCATATTCCCATTCGTTTAATGTGGGCAGGCGTCCGCTATTCCAGCCGCAATACGCATTGGCAGCAAACCACGAGACTCGAGTAACCGGTTTATTCTGCTGAGACTCATCCCCATAATCCAGGTCACCTTTCCAGTGATTCAGGTAGCCGTTTCCGGCATAAAGCGCTGGAATATTGGATCTCCTCCATTCAGGATTCTCCTTCAGGAACTCCAGAAACTGACCGTTTGTCACCGCGGTTTGATCCAAACGGAATGGATCCACTTCATTGGGCGCGCCCTCCACTTCGGGCAAGACAGAATGGAAAGAACCGCCTGGGATTTCTGAACTACTTTGCGCGTTCAGCGGGTGATTTCCGCCGATGAGCAGAGTTACCAGGATGGTAAACAGTGTG
>JAWLEH010000059.1:17298-20875 GCA_041686215.1 Balneolaceae bacterium
CAGTGTACCCGTGGCGCCTTTTTCAGCATCGGCAAACTCGTGATCAATCAGGGTATATTTTCCTTCTTCCGGGACAATTAAATCCATCGTAGCTGATCCGGAAGCTCCGAGCAGCACCGTTTGCATTCCCCGCATTTCATTAAACGGATGGCCTTCCATCCATACCCGGTCAAAAATTGCCCCGATCACATGGAAGCTTGATGTTCCGCTGGGTCCGTTGTTTGAAAAGTGAAGCCGTACGCGCTCGCCTTCATTAGCTTCAAGCGGCTGGTCATGCAGGATGGTTTGATGGCCGTTAAATACCACATGGGACGGATTTACATTTTGAGCGGCTTCAAAATCATACTGGAAGAGGTCACCCGACCCTTTTTTCAGGTAGTATTCAGACTGAACGACCACGTATTCACGGTCCACTTCGTAATCGTCTGTGTATCCATCCTTCGGCGACACAACCACTACTCCGTGCTGCCCCATAGCGGTGTGCATCAGCACACTGGGCGTTCCGCAGTGATAGATATAGGTGCCGGCATAGTTGGCCACCCAGTCAAACCTGATAGTTTCACCCGGTGCGATGGTTCTCCATTTATCATCCTTGGCAACCGTCCCGGCGTGGAAGTCCATAGAGTGAGGCATTGGCATTTCGGCAGGTTTGGCATTCATATAATTATTTTCAGCTACCTGTTGTGCATAGTCAGATGACGGGGTTGCACCCGGATCGGTAATTACGACTTCCTCGTCTGAACGGTTTTTCATCGTAAAGGTAATCTTATCCCCTTCACGCACATGAATAACCGGCCCCGGTACCATCCCGCCAAATGTCCACGCTCTGTAGCTGACACCATCGGCCACCTCTATTTCCTGGGTAAAGGTATCGAGGCGGATTTCGTGATGTTTATTTCCTTCATAGTCAAGCGGGGCCAGGTTGGGCAGCATGGTTACATACTCGCCAACAACCGGCGGGCCGTCGTAATCTTCCGTGAATACTTCAGCCTCGGGCATTCCGAAGGTCATTCCGTCTATAGTGTATTCAGTGCTTTGCGCCTGAAGGGTTACTAAACCTGCTGTTATTAGCAGTGCAATAAGTGTAGATAATCGTTTAAACGTGTTCATAATACTCCTGAAATGTGTTGTTTGATAAATTTTGAGTGAGCCGATAAAAACCGGCCAGGTTAATTTGATCAGCAGATGTATTCGACTGAGCTGTTTATTCTAAATAATTCAGACCTGTCTGGGCGGAGGTGCAGTTGTAGCGTAGTAGTTAGACAGGGTTTGTTCATCGGCAAGCGCATGCCCTTCCGAAATAACCGTTAATGCATGATCCCCTGAGTATTGAACGGTTTGAAGGGGAATAGGATAAAAATCGGTATCTAATAAGCTCTCATCCGCAGATGACTCGTTACAGTCACAGGCCTGGCAAATGGACTCCATACCCTGGTTCTGATTTGTGACCGGACAGGTATTCGTACCGTTATGACTGTGAAAAAGTTCGGTCAGATCTCCCTCGGCTACCACAAATTCCACCATCGGCATCACGGGCTGTAGAACCCCGAGCGTAAATGACAGAAGCAGTATGAGGGAGTAGATTCGTTTCATTGAAATCCTGTTTGTTTTAATCTCTGATTCAAGCTACAAATTTTATTAATAAGATAAAAGAGTAATTTGTCTTTTATTATTTGATTTGAACACCCTTGCTCGAAAAACGACCGGGACAGAATGCAACGAATTATTTTATTGTTTAATCATAATTGGTTTAATTCCGAGGCTCTCCAAAAAGGTGGAATCCATCGAGTATTGCTTAAATAATTTAGGATCGATGTTCCGACTCTCCCTATTTCCCTCTCTATATAAATAGAGAGGGATTTTAGGTCTAAATTATTTAAGCTTATTTTAATTCTAATTCACTTTTTGGACGGTCTCAAAAAGATAAAATTTCTTTATTGCCGCGGACTCTTCCCCGAGGCAACTCATTATTAAACCATGTCAGTTAACATTTCATCGATTCTCAAAATTAGCTGGAAATTCGGATACCAGATTATTTTCAGTTTCGTTTTTGCAGATTACATCAATACGGCACCCTCAAACGTATAAATTCAGCAACACATGACCCTTATCACCGGAGCAAACGGACATTTAGGAACAGCAACTCTTCAATCGTTCAAAACATCAAACCCCGATAAACCGATTGCAGGTATGGTGCGCAGTCCGGAAAAAGGGGAGCAGATAAAAAAACTTGGAGCCGGAGTCCGGATTGGAGATTATCAAAAACCTGAAACCCTGACTGATGCATTTGACGGTATCACCACCTTGCTGTTGATTTCCTCAAGCACATTTGAATACCGTGTTCAGCAACATAAAAATGTTATTGAAGCAGCTGCAAATGCAGGTGTGCACCGAATTTTTTACACAAGCATGCTGCAGGCGAATAAAGAACTCAGTCCGCTGGCAAAAGATCACTCCGAAACGGAAAAAGCATTGCGTGCATCCGGAATTCCATTCACTATCTTCAGGCATACGTTTTATACGGAGTTCCTTCCCATGTTTTTTGGAGGCGCCCCCGACAGCGGCAAATGGATCTTTCCATCCGGCGGGCAACCGGTAACTCTTGCCTATCGTACCGATATGGCCGAAGCCCTTGCCAATGCGCTGGCAGATCCTTCAAAACATGAGGGAAAGATCTATGAAATTAGTACAAACACCTCTCATACGCTGAAAAATCTCGCGGAGGTACTTGGTAACGAACTTGGCAACGAGATCACCTATGTTGATCCGCCCATAGATGATTTTGTCGGAGAGCTTAAAAAAGCCGGCCTGCCTGATGAGGTGGTATCGATGAGTCGCCTTTCAGCCCAAACTGTGGTGAACGGGGCTCTCGGGCATACATCATCCCATCTTGAGCAACTTCTTGGACGTCCGCAAAAATCTATGGAGCAATTCATTCGCGACTTTGCACGGCAGAATACGTAATGCAATATCACATACCATGACTACCGAAAAATATAAAGCCCCCGCGCAAACCCGTGTGGGACATATCCACCTGAAAGTATCGGACCTGAATCGGGCACTGGAGTTTTACCGCGACCTTTTGGGGTTTGAAGTGACAACGATGTACGGCGACCAGGCTGCATTTCTGAGCGCCGGCGGCTACCATCATCACATTGGCCTGAACACCTGGCAGAGTAAAGGCACACCCCCGGACCCAAAGCGTAGTGCCGGCTTGTTTCACACCGCAATTCTCTATCCGGGCCGAAAAGAATTGGCAGCTATTGTAAAACGTTTGATGGATGCCGGCTACCCGATAAGAGGGGCCAGTGATCACGGAGTGTCGGAAGCTATCTACCTGGATGATCCCGACAGCAACGGTGTGGAACTCTACCGTGACCGCCCCAAAGAGGAGTGGTCTTACCGCGAAGATGGCTCTCTCCATATGGTAACCGAACCGCTGGATCTGAAGGACCTGCTGGCCGAACTCTCTCATGAATGAACTACCTCGGGGCAGAGCCCACGAGGTATCAACTTAGAATCCATAACTGTTTGTTCAATATGGAGTTTATTCTGGAGTGTCCCCCTTTCCCCGCAG
>JAWLEH010000186.1:0-4682 GCA_041686215.1 Balneolaceae bacterium
TCAGCCGCCTGCGTCTTAATTCCAATTGCACGCCCCACTATTTCAGCATGATCATCTGCGAATGCACGGATTTTCAGGGTTCCTGTTTGGCGGTATCCATCATCATTACGCAGCATTTCAGGCAGATCCAGCACTACAATTCCTGAATTCATAAATCCGTTTGTACCATCGCGGATAACCGCATCAGATGAAAATTTCCTCCACTCATCGTTCACATAATACTCCCATCCAATATCTGGCATTTCCGTGATCGTATTTTCTTTGATATTTTCCCGGAGCTGGAAAAACAGGCTGAGCACCTGGGGTGGTTTTGCTCCGGTAATATCAAAAATAATCTGCCCCCTGTGGTTGGTCTGGGGAAACAGAAACTCCCTGTCGTCTTGTAAATCTGCATTTGTGATTACGGAATCATCAAAGGATCTGATATGATATAAATCAACGCCGCCGCGGTCGGAATTTTCCTTCACAGTTTTGTTGAACGACTGACGATAATCCATGGTAATACGCCTCAAAAGCGGCGTATACGGTTCATTGGGAAGGCTCACCATCTTCTTGGGTTTTTTCACTTTTGCGTTTTGCAAAAACGTGTTCGACATTAAAAATGGGTATTGCTTGTGGCCAAACGCAAAGTCAGGTGCGGTGAGCGCAATTTTTATAAACCCACGGGCTGTTTTGCTGGTATATTCCGGAATCGTGTTGATCTGCTCCGGCCGATCCACCACACTTGTATTCACCAGCGAAATATCTTCAATACGGGTTACATCAGACAGCCGACCCATCGGTTCCGGGCAATCGTCCGAACGCAGGCGCTCGGTTCTGAAAAGAAACCTCTCCTTTTTTTCAAGAGGCTTCCATCGGCTCTCATCAAGCTCAAAGGTTCGAACTTTAAACGATTGATTATCAATAGCGCCGGGATAGCCGCTGTAGAAATCATGAAATCCATAAGGCAGATCCGGCAGCTGCTCCCAGGTGAGTTCAAGTGAAATGGTATCGATATTTTTATTGAATGCCTCTGGGTGAGACACAGCCATCCACGATTTACGCACCGGGACCGGTCCGAACGGAAAAAACGCCTCCGCAGAGTTTACCAGCCCAATGTCGTTGTAGACAATCAGGTCGTTCAAACCGGTGACGCGAATGTCGCAGCTGATGGAAGTGATCTTCAGCATTCGCATCACCGAATAGGGGAAAAGATGAGCGTCCGGGTTTAAACGGAGCCGAACGACCGGGTTGGTTTTTCGAAAATTCAGTCCGTGTACATCTGCACTGTATCCCGAAACAGCCGGCTCTCCTTTTTGAAGAATGAAGCTCACCTCAAGAATGGCTTCCCCCTGTTTATTCTCATCTTTCTTGATATCGATAAAAAACTGTGGTTTCTCCACCCACCCCTCAACGGATGTGTAGTCCAGCAGAAAACCATCCATAAACAGGCGTATCAGCAGCGCCTGCACCTCTTCCATTTCATCAAAATCGTCACTTTTGTTTTCGCTGCGAACAATTTTTTTAGAAAAATCGAGAAACTCCTCATAGCTTTCACCACTGATGTGAAACTGAAGCTGCACAGAGCGAACTCCATCTTTCAGGAAGAACGCGGGAGACGACAGCGCAAATCCAACCAGCGCATCCTTCATCGTCCGGTTTTGCTCTTGAAAGCCGGTCTGATCTTCACCCAGCAGAGACCATTTAGCACCCGAAAAATTCATATCCGTTTGATCGGCCACATAAACGCCCGTAACAAACTCTTCTTTATAGTCTCCAGAGGGTTTATAAAGCTCATTACTACCCAAAAGAAATGTCCGTATGCCTGTGATTTCTGCCCTGTTCAGTGCAAGGGGTGATGTGGTCTTGAACACAATTTCTTCTCCTTCATCACTCTGCCCGGCCGGAAACAGGGTGCCTTCGGGTATCGTTACGTAGTTGCTTCCCTCCGATACATTAAAGATAAGAATAGCTTTGTCCGGGGTGGCATTGTTGGGACTCAGCCGCAGTACTCTGTCGTAGAAAAATGAACGGTGACGAGCTGTGTAATCGCTAAAATTGGCCGAGAGCTCCCTATAAAGCTGCAGAAAAGTGACGTACAGCCCGATATGCGGCTCATGATTTTGAGTTAAAAAACTTCTTTTAAAATATCTGTCCGCCGCGCCTTTCAGGTGGTGCAGGTTATCACTGAACTCCCTGTAAATTCTGACAAGCTCATTAATCATTTTTTCCGTGAGCCCGTTTTCTTCTTCATCAAACACCGTTACAGATGCTGAATTCTCATCACTTAATTTGAAATTCTTTAACTTCTCGAGCGAAAGATCCATTGTATGGCCCGAGAACTCCTCAAACCGGTGGTGAAGACGAATCAGGTCATTCAGCGACTCCTGCAGCTCTCCCCTTGTACTCCAAAGTTCTTTTCTGAAACCGGACAATTCGGGATCGGTCCGCTTATATGCGGTAAGCCACCCATCTGCCCGAAGCAGCAGGTCAAAAATGCGATGCATCAAATAGTGCCATTTCTCATCACCCGGTTCACCAATAAAAAGGGAATACTGAAGCTGCTTAATCTCCTTTTCAAACCCGGCCTGGTCCCCCCGTGAATCAAAGCTGAGTATATCGGCAAGAACAAACGCCGGATCTCCGGTGAAAAAATCCGTCCATGTTCCCTCCGGTTCATTCTGAAAATTATAATATTGAATACGCCCGGCCATGTCCGCTGTAAGTGACAGAAACTCTTGCTGCTTTCTCTCCTCCGGCACAATTTCTTCAGCAGGTGCCAGTATACTTTTCCGGTACGCCCGCGACGTTCCGGTTTTGGGAATGCTGTTTATGTGTCGGATATTTTCCATAGTTACTGCTGTATGAGACGGACACTCGTTCCTTCGTCAATATAGAACGGGAACACAATGTTACTGCGGTTGTTGGTCGACCTGACCACGTAGGTAATTTTAAATAAAAGCAAACCGTCGGTCTCCGTATCGTGCCGGGCTTCAACAGATTCACAAATCACCCTCGGCTCCCCCATAAGAATGGCCCGGCGGATATCCTCCGTGAGCTGTGTAATTTTTGTATTTGTGATGGAATCAAACAGGTGTCGCTTCAGATCACTGCCAAATTCCGGCTGGAGGATACGCTCCCCTTTAGTTGTAAGCAGAATGATGTAAAGCGCTTCGCGAATATCTTCTTCATGTTCAACCATTTCAGCGTGCCGCCGTGTTCTGTTGAATGAAGGCGGAAATTTCCATCCCCTGCCCAAAAACGACCTGTTTTTCTTAGACTCTGCCATTCGCTTATCACCCTCCTATCATTACATTTGGTGCGCCAATCACGATATTTCCGCCATGAGCCGTTGTATCGCCCATCCGAACGGCCGGTTTACCGCAGATCATCACGGTTGCCGATCCTTTCACAACCGTGTCGGGTGGACCAACACAAACACAGGTATCCCCGACGAGCGATGCCGGCAGTTTTCCAATGAGTACGGTGGATGCCCCCGGACCTACAATCGGTCCGCCAACATGTGGAATGGGCGGCAGTCCCGGAGTTTGCATCGGGCACACATGCATGTCTGTAATTCTTGCGGCTAATGGCATATTCTCTGTTTCTTTTTTTATTTAGTTGATCATTACCATCGCTCCCTTCACCGTACAGGTGCCGGAAGATGAAAATTCTGCGGATGCATCTCCGCTTGCAGAATAGCTCGTTTGGGCCGAACTGCTGATTTCTAAACCGGAAATATCCACGTTTTGAGATGCCGACATCGTCAGGTTACCGGTGGCATTTATCTCGATGTTGCCATCTGCATTCAGGGTTATATCTTTTGGACTTTTAAATGCTATTCCATCTTTGGAAAAAACAGCGCTGTTTTCGTTTTCATCCTCTATGGTAATTGTGCCTTCGTCATCATCAAAACAGATCTTGTTTTCATTGGGCGTAATGATGGTGATGATCTTCTTTTCATCCTCAAACTCAATCTTAAGCTGACTTTTTGTGACAATCGCTTTGTAGGTATTCTTCTCGTCGGGTGTGTAGGTGCCCAGCGGCGTTCTGCCTGAGCTGTAAAGCGATCCCAGAATCACGGGGAAATCGGGATTGTCGTTTACAAATCCCACAATGACCTCATCTCCTATCTCAGGCATAAAAAAGGCTCCAAATCCTTTGGAAGAATAAAAATTGGCAAGCCGTGCCCATTTCCCAACCTCAGAGTTTTCCATCAGCGGCAGCGTCACAAGAACCCTAAACTGATTCTCCGGATCGCTATCAATTTTCTTCACAATGCCATAGTGAAATCCCTGGACGGATGTATTGAGACCGGCGGCCGGCGGCGATTCGATGTTCATCACCTCTTCAGAAAACCAGTCAGAGTCCATGCCCGTCTCCACTTCCGTAAGCCAGTCACCGCCTTTAATCACATGCCGAACGCTGCTGATAAACGTATTGCCGTTGAATCGGTCACCCATACCCGCAATCTCAATCATAGAACCAACCGTTGCCTTTTCACTACCCTGAAACTTAAACCTGCATTTGAATGCAGCAAGGGCCGAGCGTTCATGTTTTGAATCAACCCAGGACTGGATCTGACCTTCGGATAAACTCCCTGACGTTTGAAGCCTGTATTCGTCGGGACCTATAGCCTCAGACAGATTATTGAAAGACACATTGCCCTGTCCCGGATTTTTTGGTGTTGACGATTTTTTTTG
>JAWLEH010000187.1:0-2911 GCA_041686215.1 Balneolaceae bacterium
GCTTGCTCACCCCACGGGTGGGGCGGGGCTTTTACACCAGCTATGATATCTAAAACCACCTCATGCGCTATCCGCTGGATCATCTCTTCGCATCTAAACATTTCCTTCTGGTGGAATTGCGACGGCTTCCACATATCGGATCCGATCACTTTCCCATGCTCATGATCCTGGATTACCAGCCCGGTGACTCCGCTGACGAAGAACCCCGTCCGGGTGCAGGAGACGAAGAAGAAGCTGAGGAGGCCATCGACAAAGGAAATTCTAACAACTGACATAGCACACTGCCGGTTGCACTCGATACAGGAGTATTTGACGTTTACCAAAATTACTTATATAAATTGTTTAAAAATCTGCAACTTGATTTAAGCATATAAAACAAGAGCATAAATATTGGACTTAAAAAATGGATGGAAATAAAAAAATTCTTCTCTACTCGGCATCCATCATCACCGGCATCTTTTTTCTGGTTTGGGGATTACTGGAAGCCAAGGGCGTTCTGGCACCACTGATAACCGCTGTTATTTTGGCCCTGGTGATATTGCCGCTGGCCAAATGGATGGAAAATCGTTTAAAAAGAGGTGTATCCTCTCTGATCAGCACCTTTTTACTCTTCATTATTTCGCTGGGATTTGTCGCCCTTCTTTCATACCAAACCAAAGTTTTTGTGGATAATTGGCCCGAAATTAAAGAAACGATGGAGCCTAAAATTGAGCAGTGGAAATCATTTGTGACAAACAACACCTTTTTAAATGAACGTGACCTTCCAACAAGTGATAGTGTCTCACTTATTGGAGAAGAGTCGGGTAGCGGTACTCAGCTGCTCAGCATGTTTGGGCGTGGTTCCGGCTATATGGGAACCTATCTCCTGACGTTTATTTACGTATTTTTCATGCTCAACTACCGGCATCGGTTCCGGTCATTTCTGTTACGGTTGTTCCCGGATGAGAAAGAAAGTGACGTGCATCAAATTGTTGCGGAGTCGGCGAATGTCGTCCAGCAGTACCTGATAAGTAAGTTAATATTGATAGGCCTGCTGGCGATTATTTATTCAATTGGGCTTGGTGTTTCAGGCGTCAGCAATTTTGTACTTGTCAGTATTATTGCCGCGCTTTTTACTATGATCCCCTATCTGGGAAATGTTATCGGGTTCGCCCTGGCCCTGGGCTTTGGTTATCTGACATCCGGCGAAATGGGAGTGCTGATAGGAATCGTCATTACCTTCTCGGTTGCCCAGTTTTTGGAAAGTTACGTACTTCAGCCATTTATTGTGGGTAACAAAGTAGATGTGCATCCCTTTTTTGTGATCCTGGCCGTAATTGTCGGCAATGCTTTGTGGGGTATCATCGGCATGATTCTGTCCATACCCGTTCTGGCTATCATTACAATCGTATTTCTGCGTGTTCCGGCCCTGGAACCCTTCGGCTATCTCTTCAGCGATAAAGAAGCCGATAGCTGATTAATGTTATGTCAGAGGTTAACAGTCAATATAAGTCACCCGGCGAATCAACTATGATTAACCGGTAAGTGAACCTATTCATTCCGGCGGGAATCGGTGTTGCTCTTTTAAATTTTTAGACGTTTACTTTTAGATAACTCAATAATTTCTGAATGAAAAAATTACTCTTTTTTTGGAGAGAACTGGGGTCAACCTTTTGGTTTGTTCCGGTACTCATTATAAGTTTTTCCATTCTCCTGGCCTTTGGTTTAGTCTATTTAGATAGCATACTTACAATTCCAAGAGAAGGATGGGTTCGTTTTTTCTTAGTAAACAGCGCTGATTCTGCACGCAGCATTTTATCGACCATCTCCAGTGCAATGATGGGGGTGGCCGGAACTGTTTTTTCCATTACTCTGGTAGCTCTGACACTTGCTTCTTCACAATTTGGTCCGAGGCTTATCAAAAACTTCATGTATGTTCGGCTCAATCAGGTTGTACTGGGACTGTACATTTCAACTTATCTCTATTGCCTGCTTGTTCTGAATTCAGTTTCGGACAACAGCGGTTATACCTTCATACCGTCCATATCCATATTGGTGGCAATTATAGCCGCCACAATCAATATAATTTTGCTCATTGTATTCATCCATCAAATCGCAACAAGTATTCAGGCAGATAAAGTAGTCTCTGATATTTCAGAATTTATGTTTAAACAAGCAGAAACGCTCTTCCCTGAAAAAATAGGCGAGGAATCAGATCAAGAAAATAATATTCAGGCTTCCTCTGCTGTTTCAGGTTATCCAAAACGGACATCCATAAAATCACCAAAAAGCGGATATCTTCAGTATGTTGATGGTAATGCTTTGATAAAAAATATAACCAAGCTTGATGCACTTCTTGAGTTGTACTACAGACCCGGAAAACACCTGGTGGAGGGTACTGAAATAGGAGTACTCTTTTCAAAGAGCAGGTTGGAAGAAGATGAATTTCAGAAGATTTATAACCAATTTGTAATTGGGAATACGAAAACCTCTCAACAAGACCTGGAATTCTCTATCCAGCAGATGGTCGAAATAGCCGCACGTGCGCTCTCTCCCGGAGTAAACGATCCATATACAGCAATAACCTGTATTGATAATCTTACTGAGATCATGTGCTATTTAGCACAGGCAAAATTCCCTTCAAAATATCGATTTGATGAAGAGGGAGACCTCAGAATGATTGCTGACTCGTTTAACTTTGAGGGCGTTTTAGATTCCGCTTTCAATCAAATTCGCCAGTTCTCAGGAGGGAGCCCGGCTGTAATTATTAGGTTAATAGAAGCATTGATAACTATACATGGATTTACAAGCAAGGAGAGTCACAAAAAAGCAGTTATCAAACATGCTGAGATGGTTTTAAGCAGCGGCAAGCAAAACTTAAAAGAAAAGAATGACCTTGATGATCTTACCGAAAGAGCAGGTAAGATTTTAA
>JAWLEH010000187.1:3011-4673 GCA_041686215.1 Balneolaceae bacterium
TTATCAAACATGCTGAGATGGTTTTAAGCAGCGGCAAGCAAAACTTAAAAGAAAAGAATGACCTTGATGATCTTACCGAAAGAGCAGGTAAGATTTTAAGATAACTGCAGACCTAACTTTTTGGCTTCAACAAATCCTCTCCCTCTTCCGGAGATCTTGCCGTTCGTGCCTGCTCCAGAATTTCCTCATCGTTGCTTTCAAGCTGCCCCTCGGCCTTCGTAATTAATTGTGAATCCTCCGCAACAGGCGTACTCTCAGGTTTTTTCTGATCAGACGTTACCGAACCTTTTTTGGGATGAAGCGTTACTCCATCCAGATAGACTCGCTCTCTTGCATCATCAGGCATTGAAATACCCGCTGCCATGTAAGCTGTTTTAATCTGTCTCAGAACGGATGATTTCACCTTAAGTACATTATGTTTACTTCCGTCCACCCAAACATAGAACATCAAATTAATCGTAGAGGAAGCCAGCTTATCCACTAATACCAGAGGCTCAGGTTCCGTCAGAACGGCCGGATGCTCATCAAATATCTTCGAGGCAAGATCCTGTGCGGATGTAACGCTGGCATCGTACCCAATGCCAATTACAAAACTGAATCGCTGTTTTGGATTGCTTGTAAAATTGAGAATGCTGCTTTTGTAAACTGCAGAATTTGGAATTTGCAGATGGTTTCCATCCAAGGTCATCAATAAGGTAGCCCGAATGGTAAGCCGTTGCACAAATCCTGTGTTGTCATTAATCTCTACGAGATCACCTGCGTGAAACGGATTTTGCACGCTCAGGAAAATACTGGCCAGAAAATTTTCCGTGATATCCCTGAATGCAATTCCCAAAACAATACCCAGCAATCCCGTACCTCCCAATATGGTGAGCGCTACATTGGTCAAATCCGCAACATGGAAAACGATGTATATCCCCAACAGAAACACTAAAATGGCGATCCCCCGTGCCGTAATATCCTGCAAAAGTTCGTTCATTTCACGATTGGTTAAATAGGCGCGGGCCCCTTTTGCTACCAATGCGGATATTCCCCAGAAAAGTACCAGCACCACGATTCCGAAGATCAGAAAGGGTATGGCACTCATAATATTTCGCCATAACTCCTGCAGGCCGGTATAGGCGGGCTGATAATCCCAGATATCCGGATCCAGAACCTCAATTCTGTTAACCACGGCGGTTACATCCTGTGTATTCCGGGCCAGGTCTCCCGCCCATTTTTTATGATCGTCGGTTTTTGTTGATCCGCTGAAAAAAACCACGCCGTCGTTCACCTCTACCTGTGGATTTTCAAACCACCCGGTTGCAGTTAAAATGCCGGTAAGGCGATCGCGAATTTGGGAGTCATCTGCTGTCGGTGCAACATCTACGCGTTCAGGAACCGCAGTATCTTCCTGCTCAGTCGACTCCATTTGGGATTGGTCCTGCGCAAATACGCTGAATGGTATAGTGATAATGACCAACGAGAAAAGGATTATTGATACACAGTAGTATTTTTTACGCATACAGGCCTCTTAAACTGGTGGTGTGTTCAAAGCTTCAGAAATATGGCTAACATAAACCATAATCACAATTTGCATGAACATTGGGCGGTGAATTGCCTGCTGAACTTGCAGAGTACGGATTGTTCGCTGTTATTATGCCAAATTGAATACATAGCCAT
>JAWLEH010000188.1:0-2416 GCA_041686215.1 Balneolaceae bacterium
ATTTTGATAAGGCGTTGCTCAAGGATAGATCCAAGTGCATGGAGATCACCGGTCGGCGGACAGGTGTCTCGGCTACACACCGCGAAAAGCACGCCGGCGGACCGCTAACTCGACATGACAGAGTGATTTTGAATAAAAGGGCGGCGCATCCAATTAATGCTTTTGGCAATTAACAAAATTATATCAATATTGCTTTCATGGAAAAGCAATTTAGTTATTTTAATCAAAGACTGGGGTCTGTTTCACTAAACAAGATCCGGCCTCTGATAGAGGTTTTGGATAAGCCTCACCGCATGATCGGGATTAAGGGTGCCCGGGGAGTGGGAAAAACCACGCTGCTTCTGCAATATGCAAAGCAATCCCTGCCACTGGATCACCGAACGCTTTATGTAAGCCTTGATGATCCCTGGTTTTCAAACCGATCCCTGACCGATTTTGCGGATGATTTTGTGAAACAGGGAGGCACCACGCTTCTGCTTGATGAGGTGCATCACTATCCCGACTGGTCGGAACATCTGAAATTTATCTACGATCAGTTCCCCGGTCTTCGGATACTCTTTACCGGCTCGTCTGTGCTGCATATCGACTCATCCACGGCCGACCTGAGCCGAAGAGCGGTTTTCCGAACCCTGCATGGGTTATCGTTCCGGGAATATCTGAACTGGACGTATGGCACGCACCTGGATCCGGTGCCGGTCGAAAGTCTTCTGACTGATCATCCTGACATTGCCCGAACCATCAATGAGCAGATCAAGCCAATAAAGGCTTTTCGGGATTTTACGCAGAGTGGAGTGTATCCTTTTTCATTTGAAAACAACGAGTTTTTTTTGGAAAAACTTCGGGAAACATCCCGAATTGCGATCGAATCAGACCTTCGATCCTACCACAAGCTGGGGCCGGATATGGTAGACTACCTGCTGAAACTGCTTTCTGTCCTCGCCGATACCGTACCGCTGGTTCCCAATATCAGCAAATTAAGCGAACGCATCGGGACCACGCGTAACACACTCATCCATCTGCTCGACTATCTTGAAAAAGCACAGCTGATTCACCGGCTCTATAAGCAGGCAGAAGGAATCACACGGTTGCAGAAACCTGATAAATTGTATCTCAACGATCCAAACCTGATGTTCGCCCTGAGCTGGTCTGAAGTTAATACCGGTTCACTCCGGGAGACGTTTTTTGTACACCAGGTACGACCGGCCCACTCCCTTCGATTGGCAAACCAGGGGGACTTTATTGTGGACAATACCCATACAATAGAGGTAGGTGGAAAAAATAAAACCACTAAGCAAATTCACTCCCTTGAAAATGCATATATCGCCGCTGACGATATTGAGTACGGCTACGGGAATAAAATTCCGTTATGGATGTTTGGCTTGCTGTATTAATGGGATGGGATGAATGAGTGAGTGATGGAGTGATGGAGAGATGGAGTGAAGGAGTGATGGAGAGATGGAGTGAAGGAGTGATGGAGTGAAGGAGTGATGGAGTGAGGGAGAGAATGAGTGAGGGAGAGAATGAGTGATGGGGAGAGGGAGAGAAAGACCCGTGACCGGAGTCCGGATAAAATTTAATGATTGTCCGCGGCGCTGCTGTGTATCTGGTTGAACTGTTGAATATTGCGCGCTGTGTTTCCCTTTCAGCGCCCCTGTCACCCGAGCACAGTCGAGGGGTTTCGCTTCACGGGGCTCATTTTTCCCCACGAAGTGAAAAAATGAGCCTTGTTATCGGCAGTAGTTCTGAAAAAGCGTTGCTCAAGATAATTCTAAGAACATAGTGGTGTCTCCGCTCATTCCGTCGAAAAGCACGCCGGATTCGCTCAACATGAAAGGGCGTTTTGGTGAGATAGGGCGGTGTGCATCCAACTCAACTATTTGCGGGATTGTGTCCCACGCCGCCAACATATTTTTCATTAACCAATCAACTCATTCATCGATTTCTAATAAAAGTGTAAGGATTTGGTATATGCTGGATCCTATAAGTAAAGGAACAGGTTCAAAATGAGAATCAGTTCTGCTACATAATTTTTTAATATATTATATCAATCCAAGTATGCCGACTGTATTGAGAATTGACGGTTATCGCTTTTTTTTCTTCAGCAATGAAGGAAATTCAGAATTAATTGAAACTTACTGGCATGAATACTTCCGTTAAACACAAACCCGCCAAAGCGATTGATCTGTGGTTTTCAGATAACAAACTATTTGTGCGTCTTGTTGACGGCAGGGAGGTTGGTGTACCCCTTGAGTGGTTTCCAAAGCTACGGAATGCTTCCCAAAAAGATTTAAAAAAATGGCGATTCATTGGGGATGGAATTGGCATTCACTGGGAGTCATTGGATGAGGACATTTCTGTTGAAGGACTCATGAACTGAAGGTGAATCCAAGACCTGGCAGAGTCTTGTGGTGATTTG
>JAWLEH010000188.1:2516-4635 GCA_041686215.1 Balneolaceae bacterium
TGCGGTGCTGCCGTGTTTCTGGTTCAACTGTTGTGTGTTATGCGCCGCGCTTATTAACCCAACGTCCTCTGTCATATCGAAGACCGGAGGGCTGTCTTTTAGCCCGGAGCGGAGATATCTCCATTTTATTGGCAGGAGTTCTAAAAAACCTTGACCATGTAAGTTCTCAGCACAGGGGGATGTCTCGACTTCGCACCGGAAATACGCCGGTTCTTCTCTCTTTTAGACATGATAGGACTTTCCTTTTTTAGGGGGCGGCGTATCTAACTCAAATGTAGTAGTTTCACCGCCAATAAAATTTATGTCACGGTGCGGTGGTCATTCCTGTTTACCTGTCAATAGCCATCTATTAACATATTAAATATCACATATCAAACTATATCAGCCTATCATTACCCACACATTGAAAATCCCATTTGGTCGTGTGGGGTAAACCCCTGTATATTATTAGGAGTTGCTTTAAACAAATCCCTTCTGCTAAGCAACGTTTCAATTTTTCATCTCACCCTTTGTCCCATCCAGATTTAAATTCGCTGGGAAAAATCTGTCTCATATTGTGACTGGCCGATGGAGTGAGGAAGAGACGGCGGACGGAGGACCGGAGAATATATAAATACCTGTCTGCGGTGCTGCCGTGTTTCTGGTTCAATTCGTTCAAATTGTAAACCGCTCTTTCCCCTCCCCACATTTTTAATCGCTGGCAGAAATCTGTCGTTGAATTGGTGATAGAGTGAGGGAGTGAAAGAGAGATTTTTCTGCAGAGATCCGGTAATTAATAATCAATTCGCCAATAAATAATTCCCTAACAACCAATCATCTAATTCTCTGCTTCACCAAAATCTGCCAGGAATTCTTTAATCCCGATCACGTCAATTTTTTCGTGAACTGGATATCTGTCTGTTCCGGGAGTGATGATCAGGTTTTTGGAGGTTTGATTGTCTTCGATAACGTTGTGAAATCCCTTTGATGGCTTTGGGGATTGGTTAAGCTTTATCTCGATACACATCAGCGGCTTTTCATTCTGTACCACAACCAGATCTGCCTCCGCCCCCTGGTGTGTTCGGTAGAAGTAAAAGGAGTACATGTCGGGTGCAGATGCCATAATCTGCTGCAGAACAAATCCCTCCCACGAACCGCCCGCGGCCGGGTGAGCACGAAGAGAATCCTCGTTGTCAATATCAAGCAGCGCATGAAGAACGCCTGTATCCCTGATGTAAACCTTTGGCGACTTAACCAGTCTTTTTTTCACATTTCTGTGCCACGGCTGCACCCTGCGGATGATGTAGGCGTGTTCCAGGTAGTCGAGGTACTTTGAGATAGTGGGTGACGACACGCCGACAGAACGCGCCAGGTTTTGCTGGTTCAATAGCTGACCGTTTTGGTGAGCCAGCATTTTCAGAAAATTTTTCAGTTTCCTAAGGTCAGTGTTCAATCCCAGAAGCGGAAGGTCGCGCTCGATCAGCGTGCGGATATAGTCCTGAAGCCACCTCTGGCTATATGATCTGTTTACACTCAAAAATGCTTCCGGAAATCCTCCCCTGATCCATAGCCGGCTGATATCAAATTGGCCTGAAATTTCCTGCCAGGTGAATGGAGGTAACTCTTCATAAGTAATCCGGCCGGCCAGTGATTCAGATGATTCACGAATTAAGACAGGAGATGCAGAACCCAGCAACAGAAATCGACCGGGCCGCCGGTTGCGATCGATCACAGCCCGTAGAACAGGAAATAGATCAGGCCTGCGCTGAATTTCATCAATAATAATCAGGTGGTCATCAAACCGTTCGAAAAAAAGCTTGGGATCGGCGAGCTTGCCCTCATCCCTGGGAGATTCAAGATCAAGTTGTAGTGTTTTCTCTTCTTGTTGGCCGCGATTCGTTTTGCAAGCGTGGTTTTTCCGGCTTGCCGCGCACCCGTCAAGGCCACAACCGGAAAATGAGTTAACAATTCAAGCACCGCACCTTCTTTTGATCTCTGAATTATTTTACCCATGATAATCCCAATGACTATTTTATAAATTCATGGTAAATATATATACGCACCATGAAATATTAAAATATCGATTTGTATTTTCTTGGGGTTGACGAGAATGAGAGAACAGGACCTGCAAGAGTGCGAA
>JAWLEH010000189.1:0-4613 GCA_041686215.1 Balneolaceae bacterium
GCCTGTTCCATCATCTGTTTGAGAGTTTCAGGCAGATGATCGGTTTCCTCTTCATGAATTTCAAAAATCAGTTCGTCATGAACCTGCAGAAGCATACGGGACTGAAAGTTCTGTTCACGTAAAAATTGGTCAATCTGAATCATTGCCAGTTTTATAATGTCAGCTGCAGTTCCCTGTATAGGCATATTTATCGCTGTTCGTTCAGCAAAGCCGCGGACGTTCCAGTTTCGGGAGTTAATATCCGGAATGTAACGTCTTCGTCCCATCAGTGTGGATACATACCCGTTCTCCTTTGCCTCTTTAACTGTTTCATCAATGTAGGTTTGAATACCCGGAAACCGTTCAAAGTACTGGTCAATCATATCCTTTCCCTCGCTGTTGCTTATACCCAGGCGGCTGGCCAACCCGTAGGCACTCACGCCGTACGGAATACCAAAATTTACCTCCTTCGCTTTTCTCCGCTGATCAGGTGTAACGTCACCGAGTGAATTGAGGCTGAAGACTTCTTTTGCGGTACGGGCGTGGATATCCTCCCCGTTTTTAAATGCCTCGATCATATTAGAATCGCCACTGATGGAGGCTATCACCCGGAGCTCTACCTGGCTGTAATCAGCAGCCAGCATCTTAAATCCTGCCGCAGGCACAAACGCTTTCCGGATCTCCCTCCCCCGCTCGGTGCGAATCGGGATATTTTGCAAATTGGGATTCGATGACGACAAACGGCCTGTTGCCGCCACCGTCTGGTTCAGTTCCGTATGAATTCTTCCGGTTTCATTATTTACGAGTTTAGGCAGTGCATCCACATAGGTGGAGCGCAGTTTACTAAGACTGCGGTAATCAAGTACAAGTGCCGGAACTTCGTACTCGGCAGCCAGTTTAGTGAGTACACTTTCGTTGGTTGAGTACTGACCTGTCTTGGTTTTTTTACCGGCCGGCAACCCCATTTTATCAAAAAGTATCCCACCAAGCTGTTTAGGCGAATTCAGGTTAAATTCTTCGTCGGTTTTATCAAATATCTTTTTTTCAATTCGGTTTAGATCTTCCGTCAAGTTTTCGGAGAACTCATCAAGCATCTCCACATCTACGCTCACACCAATTTTCTCCATTTTAGCCAGTACTTTAATCAGCGGGAAATCCACTTCATTGGCGATCTCTTCCAGCTGATCCTCGCTAAGTTTACCTTTCAATTTGTGATAGAGCTGCAGTGTAATATCCGCATCTTCACAGGCATAATCGGCAACTTCGTCATAAGGCAGCTGATCCATAGTTTTTTGTGACTTCCCATTGCCAATCAGTGATTGAATGGAAACAGGCTCGTAGTTAAGGTACGTTTTAGCAATCTGATCCATACTTAATTTCTGTGAGGCATCAAGCAAATATGCCGCTACCATGGTATCAAACACAGGCCCATTCACTCTTAACCCGGCCCGCAGCAACACGAGGTAATCAAACTTGAAGTTGTGGGCAATTTTCAGGCTTTCGCTGTTTTCCAGGAGTGGCCGGAGCTGTTCAATTACTTCGCTTCCGGGGCGAGAACCCTCCACATTTGTGGGAATATAGAACGCAACACCCGGCTTGGCAGACAGTGAAATACCAACCAGATTGGCAACGATGGCATCGGTACTGTCGGTTTCAGTATCAAAACAGAGCTCTTTCGCATTTTCAAGCTGTTTCACTAAAGCCGATACTTCCTCTTCGGTAACGGCTGTTGTATAATCTACATCAGCATCGCTGAGCGTTGCGGGTCCGTTATTCGGATTTTCACCATCAAAAAGGGACCCCTGCCCTCCCGGTTCTTCCCCAAGGTATTTTTGTGTAAGTGTCCGGAACTCCATACGCTTAAAAAACAGTCCCAGCTCTTTTTTTTCAGGTCCGTCCCAGGTGAGTGATTCCCAGTCAACAACATCAGGCACATCTGTTTTGATGGTCACCATTTCTTTGGCGTGCAGAGCCTGTTCTTTGAAATTCGTTAACCCTTCCCGCGCTCTTTTCGACTTCATGTTGGGCGCGTCTTCAATTGCCTTTTCGAGTGAGCCATACTTCTTAATAAGCTTTGGCGCTCCCTTTTTCCCAATCCCAGGAACCCCGGGAATATTATCTGATGTATCTCCGATCATAGCCAGAACATCAATCACCTGATCAGGATACACACCGAAATAGTCTTTAACCCCCTCTGGGTCGATCACATTGAATCCGCCATTACGGTTATCCGGTTTCACCATCACAACATGATCTCTCACAAGCTGCATAAAGTCTTTATCCGGTGTCACTAAATAAGCCTCAACATGATCCTCATGCGCGTCATAAGCGATTGTGCCAATCAGGTCATCAGCTTCATAGCCGTCTTTTTCAATATTCTGAATACCAAAACGCTCAATCATCTCTTTTATCAGCGGTATACCTACCTTCAGTTCTTCCGGCTGAGGGGGCCGATTTGCTTTATAGGCTTGATCCATATCGTGGCGAAAGGTTGGAGCGTGTGTATCCCAGGCAACCGCAATATGCGTTGGTTCTTCCTCTTCAAGGAGTTTAACAAGTGTATTGGCAAATCCAAGAATCGGACCGGTTGCAATGCCTTCCGAGTTTTTCAGCCTGCTTTTGATAAATGCAAAGTGAGCCCGGTAAGCAAGGGCCATCCCGTCAAGAAGATAGAGTTTCTTTTTCGCCATAAGTCCTGCAATGTAGTTGGTGCTAATTTTGGTAGACAGATTGTAATGGAATTGATCATAACAGTGCGCCGGGTTCGGCATTTCAAATCAATTCTATACAATTAGTTAAGATACAACAAGGAGATTCCCCGATAAAATCCCGATTTGTAAGTATAAAGGAGATGAAGACGTAACTTTTGTATATTACTAACTTGCATGACGTTCATGCTGCTTAACGACAAATAACCTGTTCATCCAACTATTTCCCGAAACCAACAATACTCCTTTATTGAAATTTGCAAACTCCATATTAGTCCCCACTGATTTCTCAAGAAAATCTGAGACGGCCATCCGATATGCATGTGAAATTGCAAGCAACACCGGTGGCGAGGTTCATTTTTTAAATGTCATTGAAGAGCCCTACGATTTTCCTTCACGTGTACAGGAGATACTTACAGCCCGCAAGAAGGAGAATGAGGAAAAACTTTCAAATATGATACGGGACCTTCACACGGTTGAAGAGTTCAGAATCATTAAAATGAAGGGCTTGGTTGAGACCGGAAAAGTTTTAACTACCACACGCCATATTGCCGAAAGACATTCCCACGACCTGATTGTAATTGGACTTGGAGGAGAAGCCGACCTGAAAAAAGTTCTGTATGGCAGCATCACCAATAATCTGCTTATCACAAGTTCTGTTCCTGTACTGGCTGTATCCAAACATATCGATTACCGTGAACTGCGAACCTTACTTTTCGCAACCGATATGAGAAAGCAAGACATCGAATACATTCGCGTAATGCGTGAATTCTGTGTGGATTTAGGTGTTTCCCTCAAACTGATTCACATCACCGAAGAACCGAACGGCGTGAACCAAAAGAGACTCGAGTCATTTAACCATAAGATCAAAAAGATCACAAAAAAACCAGACGAGGAGGTTATCCTTTATCCGGGATCCTCTTTCATGGAAGGTATAACCGACTATATCGGCCAGGATAAACATACCCTTTTGGTGATGACACGTTATAAAAAGAAATTTCTGGAGTGGCTGCTATCTAACAGCACCGTCAAAAGTGTAGCCCAAATGGCATCTGTCCCCCTGTTGATGATTCCGGCAGATGGTTAACCAACATCAGGACGCTGGTTGCTGACAGCCGGGACAAATATAAATTCTGCGACCTGATTTCTTTAGCTTTTGAACTTCAGTTCCGCAGATTCTGCAGGGATCTCCATCACGGCCAAACAAATAATGACGGTATGTACGCCGCTTTTCACCCTTCTCTTGTGCTTTCTTTACAAGATTTTCTTCCAGTGTAATCCCCCCGGTTTGATAGGCCCTGTGAGTAATAGTCAGTGCTGATTTTGCAAACTGTAAAAGCACTTTATCTGGAAAATCTTTCGGCTTGTCTGACGGATGTATACCGGCATGAAAAAGAATTTCAGTTCTCAGGTAATTTCCAACACCACTTAAAAATGATTGATCAAGCAGCAATGATGCAAACATTTTTCTTCGAAACCGGTCCTCCTTGCACAGTTTGGTAATTTCATCCACGGTAATATCTTTAAGCAGATCAGGCCCCAGTTTACTCAGATACGATTGTTCCTTCAGCGAGTCACTGTTTTGGTGTACTTCAATTTCGCTGGCGCTGTAAAGCAGGGCTGAACGATTATTTGTCCTGATCTCAACCCGTAATTCCCGGTTCGTGGATGGGTACTCCCCGGCCGGTTTGATATACCACTTACCGTAGAGCTGGTTGTGGCTGAACAAATGATAATCTTTTTGAAAGGTGATAACCAGCCCCTTGCCAAAAGCTTCTACAGACAGGATCTCTTTTCCGGGAAGATCCTGTTCGTAAGGTTTCAGATGCTCATGGTAAAAATATACATAAAGGCAGGTTTCACTGGCGATAGCGTCGCGGATATTATCGGCTTCACGATGTATCTCAGGACCTTCGGGCATTCTTC
>JAWLEH010000060.1:0-20496 GCA_041686215.1 Balneolaceae bacterium
CGCCTCTGTTTTACCGGAGCCAGTATCCGATTCTAATATTGAAAGACTCCCATTTCTGTGGATAGGCAGATCAAGACACTGCTGCTGGATCTCAAACGGCTTAAAGTCTGCTATTCGATCAAACTGAATAGGATCTGTACCGAGTTGTTTTCTTGGCTTATCTGGATCAAGCGCAAGTTTCTCTACGGCATATTCTGCGTTCTTTCTGGCCGTTTCGATGTAATCAACATCATAGTCTGAAAACTTGAAAAACTTTTGATCGGAACCCAGCCAATCCGCTAATGTCAAAAGGCCATTGAAGGTGTGCTGAAAAACCGAATCTGTCGGAAAGAGATCAACACCTTCATCAAACGCCTTTGGAAACCATTGTTGCAAAGCCTCACCCAACTCTACTAAGCCTTTTTCCGGATTTCTCACAGCATTTTCTTCCCACAGCGTGGCTTTAAAATGGTGCTGAATAGGAACCGGCCGGCCATGATGTCCCCAGGTAGCAAGTAAAAAATGAATTGCCGTTAGCTGATCAGGGAACCACTGTAAAACTTTATCAATGCCAAGAGGGATTAAAAGCTTTTCCTGGTATTTAACATCTGCATCAAGCAGTTCAATGATCGTCGAAACATGTCCGGCTCTTGGTTGCCTGGATTTAGTCATTTTGTTCTGAAAACCGTGATTCACTTTACCCGCATCATGGATCGCTGCAAGCGCAGAAAGGCGGGCTATATGTGCTTCGGAAAGTTTTTTCCAGCCAACTAACGCTGCAACACGTTGGTTTAAAATAGTCTTGGTCAGAAGGGCTTCAGTGACAACAGCTACATCAGCAGAATGTGCCATCAATGGATGCCATTCCAGGATTTTTCCATCTTCATCCTGTTTCAATTTTGCCCAAAAGTCGGTTGGTTCTCCTTTCATAAAATTCAGTTTAAAAACTTGACCAGTTTAACTTTTTCATTCCCGCTTCTCCTACGGTTGAAATCCCGCCCTTTTCGATCAATTTCCAGAAGAGGGCTCTTGTTGCTTCCGTGTCTGCGGTTGCGGTATGCAATTCCCCATTAACTTTGATATCGAAATGCTTTAATAGCTCGCTTAATGTATAGCTGTTTCTCTCGGGGAGTAATTTTCGGGAAAGACTAAGAGTATCGATAAATCGAAGAGAAGGGCCTTCAATTTTAAGTCTGTCAGATTCGTATGCGATGAACCAAAAATCGAATTGCAGGTTGTGCCCAACCACAACACCTCGTTTTAGGTGGTCTAAAATATTTGGTAACTCATTGGCGACTGAATCATTTTCAGTATCGGTATCTGATCGCCAATAATGCTGTTGGGAATTACGATCCAAAATAGATACTTCAGTAATTTTCGCCCCTCTGTCTGGCCGTAACCCGGTGGTTTCAATATCGAAGAAGATTAAGTTGGCCAACTCTAATGAAGTAGAGATGTTTGGTTTATCAAAACGTAGTAATTGCAACTCGCAATATTTAAAATTCATTACAACTGGCCCTCATGTTTTATCAACCAGCTATAATATTCGTCATAATTAGCGACCTGAAATCTTAAAGCAGGTACAACCCTCAAAAGCGTCTCAAGCATCGGTCTTGCTCTAATTTTTATTCAATCCTTTTTCTGAAATACTAATTTTAAGCTACAGAATCAACGTAACCCTGCAGAGTGACTACATCCTGTCATCCATTCGGTTTTTTAATTTCGCGATCTTACCTTTTCCCGGTAAAATAATCTGCCGCCTTCCAACACCAAAAAGATTAAAAAACTCTGCAATCTTCCGTACCTTACAATTCTGTATAACAATCAAAAAACTGTTAAATACACTTTGGCCATGCCGGAACGCACAATTTTTTATCCAAGGCACGAACAGGCCGGCGCAAAACTGATCGACTTTGGCGGATTTGAGATGCCTGTCCATTATGCAGGTATTAAGCAGGAGCACAACGCCGTGCGCCAAAAAGCGGGCCTGTTTGATGTATCTCATATGGGAGAGTTTTTTATTCAAGGGCCGGGTTCCCTTGAGCTTATTCAGAAAATGACCGTTAATGATGCATCTAATCTGGTGCCCGGCAAAGCACAATACACGGCCATGTGCTATGACGATGGCGGTATTGTTGACGATTTGCTGGTGTATATGCTTGGAGAAGAGGAATTTATGCTGGTCGTAAATGCAGCCAACATCGATAAAGACTGGAAATGGATTTCCTCTCACAACAATAAAGCAGGGGTATCACTGCAAAACCGGTCGTCCCGGATCTCTCTGCTGGCCTTGCAGGGACCCGAATCGGATGAAATTCTCAGCAAGATTACTGAAGAAAATCCGGCCGACATTCCGTTTTACTCATTTCAAACTGATACTGTAGCCGCCCAGAAAGGAGTCATTATCTCCGCTACGGGATACACTGGTGAAACGGGCTATGAGCTATACATTGACCATGATATTTCTGACCCGCTTGCCATCTGGGATGCTCTGATGGAAGCAGGAGATTCGAACGGACTGGAACCTGCCGGATTGGGTGCGCGGGATACACTTCGCCTTGAAATGGGTTTTGCGCTTTATGGTAATGACATCACAGCCGACACAAATCCACTCGAGGCCCGGATGGGCTGGCTCACAAAACTGAACAAAAAAAGTTTTATTGGAAAGGATGCACTGCTGGAACACAAGGAAGCCGGCCTGTCACGAAAACTAATGGGATTTATTATTGATGAGCCCCGGAAAGTGCCGCGCAAAGGTTACTCAATCCATGATAAAGACGGAAATGCAATCGGTGAAGTAACCTCGGGAACACAGTCGATTACTATTGGAAAAGGGATCGGCATGGGATATATGGAGATTGCACATACGGATCCCGGAACAGAGATTCTTATAAAGATACGGAAAAACCTGGTACCCGCTACAGTTACCAAACCACCATTTATTGAAACGAACTAAGATTTATACCTACGAATGGCAAATTTAAACACACTTGATGTCTTCTTTTCTTCACAAACGTTTCATGAAGAGGAACTTCGAAAAAAAGTTGTAGTTGTAATTGATGTACTTCGCGCATCCTCCACCATCATAACGGCGCTGATGAACCAGGCCAAAGGAATTATACCCGTGGAAGATATGGGCGAAGCCAGCCGTATTTCACAAAGTGTGGATTCAGATAACCTGCTTCTGTGTGGTGAAAAAGACGGTGCAAAAATTGAAGGGTACGATCTTGGAAACTCCCCTCTGGAGTACACCGCTGAACGCGTGAAAGGAAAAACGCTGATTTTTAACACAACCAATGGTACAAAAGCTGTTAAGAAAGCGGTGGGATCATCAAACCTTTTTATCGGTTCATTTTTGAATTTATCCACCATAGTGCATACCCTGAATCATGAAACACGGGATATTGTACTGATTTGCGCCGGCTGGCGCGGGCGAATGGCTATTGAAGACCTTCTTCTCGCCGGAAATATTGTATACAATCTCGGTAACGGAACGTTGCCCCATGAAGCGAGAGACGGATCTAAAGTAGCTTTTGGACTCTTTGAAAAATTTCGCGACAACGTGCCCGAGGTCATTCACAGCTCTAACCACGCAGAAAGGTTGAAAGATATCAGCGGCGAGGATGGAGCGAAAGATCTTGATTACTGCTCACAGCGCGATATTTGCGATATTCTGCCTGTTTTGAATGACGGTATCATCACAAATATGTATGGCTAAAAAGAAACCTAAAAATTCATTGCTCAGCAGCTTCGACACAACCCGAAAACTTGAAGTTGCCGGAATTCTTACCATCTCCGTAGCAGCTCTGCTTCTGCTCAGTATTGCTTCCTACCACCCGAACGACTATGGCGCAGTGAAGGCAATGGATTCCAGCGCAATCTTTTCAATTGACCAGGGACCCGCCCTCAACATTCAGAACTGGCTGGGAGTGATCGGTGCATATATTTCGCACCTTTTTGTGTACACACTTTTCGGATACACCAGTATTTTTATTCCCGTTTTGATCGCCTCCATCGGGTGGTACATGTTTCGTCAATACGACCTGCGGGATCTTGGGTGGCCGCTTGCATACGGCGTGTGGGTAATGCTGCTCTTCTCAACGCTGATGGGGTGGTTTCAAAATGAACTGCAAATGTTAACGATGGTCTGGAGCGGTAATTTCGGCCTTGGCACTGCCGCTATCATGCAAAACATCCTTGGTGTGGGGTCCATCATTATGCTGTCTGTACTCCTGTTTGTTTCTGCCTTGTTACTGATTGACCGTGACCTGCAAAAAACGATCGATACGTTTAAGAACTGGACCACCGGTCTCCGGGATGATGTAGCTGATCGCAGAGACAGGAAACAGAAAGAGAAGGAACAGCGCAGAGCTGAAAAAGAACGAGAGAAAAAAATAGAACAGCGCCGGCAGGCTGACGAAGCCATGAAGGAGGAGTTCAATAAGGGGAGCGGGTCAAAAGCATCTGACACATCATCCTCCATCGACGACATCGTCGAAAAATCTCAACAGGAAGATCAGCGCAGGGAAGAGGAGAGGAAGAAAGAGCGGGCCAACCTTGAAAGCATGCCCCCGCGCGCGGTATTGGAAAAAGGGGAGGAACAGTCCATCTCCGACGAGGAAGACGACGTGGACTTATCCGTTTATGTTGGCGAGGGTGAAGAAGAAGCAGGCGGCAAAGAGCTGGATCGAAAAAACCGCGACAAAGCCAAACAGGCACCTGTCATAAAATATAAATTTCCGGGAATTGACCTGCTTGATAAACCGCCAAACGAGGGAAATGAAGTAGATCTTGAAGAGATTAAGATCAATAAAAAAATCATTCTCGATAAACTTAAACGACATAAAATTGAGATTCTTGGCATTAATGCCATCGTAGGGCCAACCGTCACCCTTTATGAACTGGACCCGGCACCGGATGTTAAAATCAGCAAGATCGAGAGTTATGCCAATGACCTGAAGATGGCAACGGCTGCACACGGCCTCCGGATTATTGCTCCCATTCCCGGCCGGTCGGCTGTTGGGATAGAAGTACCCAATAATTCGAGGGAAACGGTGTACATTAAATCAGTGATTAATACCAAAAAGTTTGTTGAGACCGATATGGAATTGCCGGTAGCGTTCGGTAAAACCATTGAGAATGATGTGTTTATGGTAGATCTGACCCGTATGCCTCACTTGCTTATTGCCGGTGCAACGGGCTCGGGTAAATCTGTGGGAATCAATACCATCATCACCTGCCTTCTTTACAAGTGTCATCCCGATGATGTAAAGTTTGTGCTGATTGATCCCAAAAAGATTGAGCTCTCGCTCTACCGAAATATTCAGAACCATTTCCTTGCGGTTTTGCCGGGGGCAGAAGAACCTATTGTGACAGATACCAGCAGAGCCCTTGAGACCCTGGAGAGCGTAACCGCAGAAATGGACGAACGGTATGAACTCCTGAAAATGGCGTTGGTCCGCGATATTAAATCGTATAATGAAAAGTTCAAAGCCGGCGAACTGGATGAAGAACTTGGTCACCGTCACCTGCCCTACATCGTTGTGGTGATTGATGAACTTGCCGACCTGATGATGACGGCGGGTAAACAAATTGAGGAGCCCATTGCAAGGCTGGCACAGCTTGCCAGGGCCATAGGTATTCACCTGTGCGTTGCAACACAGCGCCCCTCAGTGAATGTGATTACCGGAACCATTAAAGCGAACTTTCCTGCGCGTATTGCCTACCAGGTGGCATCTAAAGTGGACTCCCGTACCATCCTGGATACCGGCGGCGCCGACCAGCTTGTGGGCCGCGGCGATATGCTTTTTACAAACGGTGCGGGCATGACCCGTATACAAAATGCATACGTTTCAACAGAAGAGGTAGAGAGAATCACACAGTTTATCGGAGCGCAGCGAGGTTTTAAGCAACCTTTTCGCCTGCCGAGTGTAGAAGATGAAGACGGAGGCATCCCCGATCCGCTTGACGAGATTGATGATCTCTTTAAAGATGCGGCAAAAGTGATGCTAATTACGCAGCAGGGCTCCGTATCTATGCTTCAGCGAAAGCTGAAGATCGGGTATAACAGGGCTGGAAGAATCGTAGACCAATTGTATAACGCAGGAATTGTAGGATCGCACCAGGGCAGTACTGCCCGTGAAGTGCTGATTTCAGACGAGGAGGAACTCAATGAAATTTTTGAAGAGCTTGGTATCTAAGACCATTATTTACGCTGTATTTTCTGCACTATTTTTATTTGCAGGCAGCCAGGCTGTATCCGCCCAGGAGACCCCGGTGTTCGACCGTATGAAATCCGCTTTTGAGGATGGACAAATTTTCCGGGCATCCTTTTCTCACCGCTATGAAGACTCCTTTACCGGGGAGGTGCAGGAAAATGAAGGAACAATATGGATTGGTAAAGAGCAGTATAAAATTGAAGGCAATAACCAGGTGATGGTTGTAGACGACGAGATTTCCCGGGTGTTTGATCAAAATAAAAACAGGGTCATCGTCAGTGATTACGTTGAAGAAGAAGATGACTTTGCCCCCTCCCGAATGCTTCAGGGCGTGGATCAAAGCTACTCTGTTCGGGAATCATCCACGGAAAGCGGAACGGAGATAACTCTTGAATCGGATGATCCCTTCTCCGTTTTCGCAACCGTAATGATTGAGCTTGATGAAAATGAGCGTCCTCTGGAAATCCGCGCGACCGACCAGGCCGAAAACCTTTTAGTTACACGTTTCCAAAGTGGAGAGTTTACCGAAGCTGCAGAAGATCTTTTTAATATCAACGCACCCGATGACGCCGAAGTCATTGACCTGCGATATTCCGGCCAATGACCAAAAGAGCGCTGAATGTACTTTTATCGCTGGCTGTTGCAGCCTTTTTGATATGGCTGGCTTCCCGAAGTGTAGACCCGGAGGAGTTTCGGCAACAGTTCTCTAAAGTCTCCTTCTACTGGCTTCCATTTTTTATTTTTACGCTGCTCTTCAGTCATTTTTTACGAGCCGAACGGTGGAGGCTCCTGCTGAAAAAAGACGCCAAAAAAAGCATCCCGAGGTCTACTCTCTTTGCCGGCGTGATGTTCGGATACTTTATGAATAGTCTCGTACCAAGACTCGGAGAGGTATCCCGCCCGGTATATGTCGCCAAAAAAGAGGGGCTCAGTTCCAGTAACCTGCTTGGCACAATTGTACTCGAACGACTGGTAGACATCTGCAGTATGCTCATTCTGATGGCCATTGTTGCGCTAACTCTGTCCCGTGAATTCAACCTGCTTGAACAGCTTCTCGGTATTGGCGGCTGGCGCTGGTATACCTACCTTATTTTACCTCTTATCCTGTTGATCGTTGCCTTCTCAATCTGGGGGTTTTACCGCATACTGGTCCATATAGACAATTCCAACCGGGTTTCTGGACCGCTTCTACAAAAAATTATTGCCGCCGGCCGCTCTTTTGGAGAGGGAATGATATCGGTACGCAACATCAAAAACTGGCCTGTATTCCTGCTTCTCACCGTGGGCATTTGGGCGGGATATATTGCCATGACATATATTCCATTCTACATGCTCGATTTGCATAATACCTATGGGCTCACTCTGCAGTCGGCAATGCTGTTAACGGTTGTATCCTCTGTGGGTGTAAGTATACCTACTCCTGCCGGCATCGGTTCCTATCATCTGCTTATTCAGCAAAGTATGTGGCTGGTATACAGTGTTCCCCTGGCTACGGCGCTCACGTTTGCAACCGTAGCACATGCGGTAACTATTTTACTGGTTCTTGTTGCAGCTCCACTGGCTCTCTGGTTTGATAAATACCATACACTCAAAACCGGTGATGCACGTTAAAAAGCCGGGAACAAAAATATTGATATCAGTACATGCTTTTATGCGCGAATGCTGTAAAGAGGCTTAAAAATTACTATTTTACCCGATTGAACACTGAAAAATAATCTGATGCAAAAAACGGCGGTTTCACTTCTACTATTTTTGATCGTACTGGCCTGCGGTATAACTACCGCCTTCGCCCAGCAAACCGAAGAGCAGACCCGGCAAAATCTCCTTCCCGAAATAGATCCCCAGGATATTGAAATACGCAGTCAGTTCCAGGCACGCTTTCCGGGGCTCAGGCGACAGCCAATTCTCGGTTTTAATCCTACCCCACGGGTTTACCAGATTGATCCCGAACGAACCCCGTTTATTGAAACCGAAGAAGCTATTGCTGCATCTGTTCCCGTTGGCCAACTCAACAGACCCGATGCGCCCGACTATACACCGCTGTCATATTCCAATCCAACAAATGGTTTTGCCCGGTTAGGAATTGGTTCATTTGTATCTCCGGAGGCTGATGTCTATGCAATCAAAGGGTTTGGGAATCGCAACTGGGTTTCAGGGAATCTCAGCCACAGGTCATCAAATGGGCACCTCGATGATCTGGACAGTTCGTTCCGGGAACTGGATGCCACGGTTCGCAGCCGGCTCCGAATGGGTAGTCGTTCCAGCCTTAAACTAAACGCAGGCACATTCTCTGATTTTAATTATCTGCCGGCGGATGAAACAGATTTTGTTCCGGCCAATACTGCCGGGGGGAAATCATCAGTATACGGCATCCGGGGTGGCGGAGAATTCACATTCAACCGTACATCGGTAACCGGTTTTCATACAACATTTGATCTCTTCGGCCACAATTTTGAGATGAGTGAAACCAGCGGCGAGACATTGCCGGGTGAAGCATCCGAGTGGGGCGCGACAGCCAGGGCCGGCTATACATGGGCCGGACCCAGAACAGAAGAGCTATTCACAGCCTATGCAGATGTAGATGCGGGTGCAATAGACCTTATCGGGCAACCTTCCGAAAGCCGGAGTATAATTGAAGCCGGGGCATCCTACAAACGCCTGCTAAACTATCAAACAGACATCAATGCATCCGTTGGGGTAGCGCAGGTATCTGATGCACTCAGCAGCTCCACAATTTATATCGTCCCCGAAGTAGATGCACGCCACACTATCTTTGACGGCCTTGATCTTAGAGTACGTGCGGCGGGAACTCCTGAGCACCTTTCCTTTAAAGAATTCAGGGAAATCAATTCATTTACAGGACTAACCGATCCGGTGACACACCAGTACACCAGTGAACTTCGCGGAGAGGTTATTGCTGAACCACTTTCGGGAACGATGTTTACAGCCGGAACCTCCTTCAGGCATGTACGTAATCACGCCTATTTTACCCGAAGTGAGCAGGAGTCAGAAATATCGCCTGGTGAATTTTCAACGACACGTTTTGCTTACAGTCCGAACTTCGAGAACGCTAATTTTTTAAAACTCTACGCTTCTTTTTCTCAACAACTTTCGGCAGAAAAATTCTGGGTTAGTGCCGATGCATTTTGGCAGCGTCCAAGACTATCCGGTAACGAAAAAATACCGTATACTGAGTCGTTCGGTGTAAACGGAACCGTTTCCTTTCGCCCAATCCGGGATCTCGTTTTGGAAGGCTGGGCTGATTACTCCGCCAGCCGATTCAACCCCACCGGCGAAAACCTTGATCCATACTTTCTTCTTGGCGCCCGATTTGAGCTCTCTCTTGCCGGAAACGCCGGTATTTACGCCAAACTTTTAAACATCAATGATGTTAATTACGAAATTTGGCAGGGGTATAGCGAACGTGGGTTTCAGGCTTTCGTAGGAATTACATATCTGTTTTAACAGCATAACATGGAACCAGAATTTATTAAAGGCTTTACACAGGTTATCAAAGAACAACTTGTTAAAAATAACCGCGTTTCAATTGAAGGTCTTGGGGAGTTTCGTAAAGTCCATAAAACCCAGGAACAAAAAAAGCTGGATGACGGCAGAGTTATGATGATGCCCCCAAAAGATACCATCGAATTTAAACCGGAAATTTCCCAGCAGAATGACCATTCATAAAGAAGAGCTGATCCGGTTGCTTACTGAAAAAACGGAGATGAGTCCGGAGGATATTGAGCAACAGCTTGATGAACTCAGGGAACGCATACTGGATGCTTCTAACCGGGGTAAAGCTCTTGAAATAAAAGGATTTGGCCTGTTCTATTTTGATGAATCGGGTAAATTAGCCTTTCGTCCGGCCGACCAGCTTGATAATGAAATCAATTTCAACTATGCCGGTATGGAGCCGGTTGAAATTGACCCTTCACGCACGTCAGCACTGAATGATTCCGAACAAGACGACACGACTCCGCGGGAGGAGCAGGCAGAGGAATTTGCAGAAGCCGACGAGCCTGAAGACGAAGACGATATTTTTGGAATCAGCAAAACATTATCTGCTGCGGAAGAAGCAGGCACTGAACCCTTCGGAAAACTTTTTGGTAAGGATACGGATGAGCCGGAATCAACCGACGAACCGGACAGCGAACCCAAAAAACAGGATAAACCCAAAAAAGCGGGTACAGCTCCTGCTGCAGCAAAAAAAGGTACCCAAAAGAAAGCAGCAGCACCGCGTAAAAAAACCCGCGACCCGATGAATACCATTATCGTGGTTGTGATTGCGGCTGTACTCGTCTTTGTCGGGTATTTTGTGATCACCGAGTTGACCGCCCCTCCTCAACAGAATGGTTCTGAAATGTCGCAACAGGTTGAAGAGCCTGATAATCCGCCCGCAACCGCAGAGCAGGACATCACCGAATCCGGGGAACCTGAAGAGCTGACTGAAGTTGAACCAACTGATGGTGACCCTTCCTCCGCTTCTGAAAATTCTGAAGCGGAGAAAGATGAGGATCCGGCTGAAGCTGAGCCGGAGAATGACCGCTTTGGCCTTTACGGCGAGCTATCAGAAACAGATGGACGGGTTTATACGATTGTGGTACATTCCCTGAGGCAAAGCAGTGTGGCTGAACGCACGGCTGATGAACTTAGAAATGAAGGATTCAGAACCTCAATACGTGAACGTACGGTAGATGGTCAAACCGTTTACCGTGTGGGAATAGGGCAATTCCCGGATGTTGAAACAGCTCAGCAGGAAGCAGCCACGTTACCCGACCCTTTTAAAAACCAACACTTTATTCAACGATTACAGTAATCAGCATCTACATGAAATTACACATTGCAATGTTATTACAGGACGCAGAAACCGACAGCCTTGCACAAATGCTGGAGGAAGACTCATCCATGTCATTTTTTGAAATTCTAACTCAGGGCGGTTTTTTGATGGTACCCCTGTTTCTGCTCTCCATCCTGGCCATCTACGTGATTGCCGAACGCTGGCGCACGCTGGAAAACTCAAAAATGGATGTTGCCACGATGCTTAACAATATCGAATCCCTGTTGAAATCGGGGAGCCAGCAGCGAGCCATACAGTATTGCGAAGAGTTTGACAAGCCGCTGGCCCGTATTCTTAAAGCCGGCATTCGCCGCCTGGGCCGGCCGATCCGCGATATTGAGGAAGCAATCCATAACGCCGGCAAAAAAGAGATTTATTATCTTGAAAAGAGAATGAACTGGCTGGCAACAATTGCCGGTGTGGCACCGTTGATTGGTTTCACGGGAACGGTAACAGGTATGATCCGTGCATTTATGGATATTCAATCACTTCAGGGGAACGTAAACCCAAGCGTACTTGCAGGCGGTATCTGGGAAGCGCTGATTACTACAGCAACCGGTTTGATTGTGGGTATCATTGCCTATGGGTTCTACAACTACCTGCTGGGAAAAATCAGCCGTATGATATTTGAACTGGAAAATGCCTCAGCCGATTTCGTAGACCTGCTGCAAACTCCATCCCGGAAGAAAAAGCAGGAGGGGTAAACGATGGATTTCCGCCGGGACAGCAAAAAAATGGAGCCCCTGACGATGTTTTCTCAGTCATCGCTCACTGATATTATTTTACTGCTGCTGATCTTTTTCCTGTTAACATCATCATTTGTCACGAATTTTGGTATCCGGGTGAATATTCCCAGAGCTGAAGCAGGAACCACTACAGAAGCTCAACAGATCTCTGTAGCTATCACAAGCGAAGGCAATTTCTTTGTGAATGGCGACCAGGTTGCGCGTGGCAGTTTATCAAACGCTATACGGGAAGTAAGCCAGCAAAATCCAAACAGTACACTTGTAGTTCGTGCCGACCGTGATGCACGGGTTGAGGATGCCGTGCAGGCGATGAATATCGGCCGGGCACTTAATTTAAATATTGTTATGGCTACCGAACGCGACGGTAATTAAATCTATGCTCGATTGGATCAACACACATATCGATAAAGAAGACAGATTCGGGTGGGCAATTACCGGCGGTCTGCACCTCGTTTTGTTGATCTTTGCCATTATTTACAACATCAATTTTGATGTGGATAACAGACCTGCATACATGGAAGTTACCCTGGGCGAATTCAGAAGCGGTACCATGGCCCAACAGGCCGAAGAACAGAGTGAAGAGGTTGCTACACGGCCCAATCCTGCCGAGGAGGAACCGGAAGACCCCGATCCCGAAATCACACAGCCAACCGAAACTCCCCAGCAGCCCGAAGATGAGGCCACCAAACCGGTTGACCTCACAGAAGAGATCGAAGAAATTCAGGACGAAGAAGTTGTCGAAACACCCGAAACCGATGTTGTGGATCCGCAAACCGCCGATATAACAGAGGAAATCGAAGAGATAGACGTTCCTCCCAAGACGGAAGAAGATGAACAAATACAGGAAGGGGTTACGGAGAGTGGTGATACAGACGGAGTTGAAGGTGACGTAAACGTTGACCAGGGCACCGGCAACAACCCCGACCGCTCGTCTCCTTACGAACTAAACTGGGAGGGAGATCTTGATCGTTCTCCTATGGTACAGCCACTGCCTTCGAACCCTACCAATGAAGAGGCGGTAATTACAGTACGATTTGAAGTAAAACCCAATGGTTCACTTGGCCGTGTTTATCCCCTCCGAAAAATGAATCCCGAACTGGAGCGCGAGGTAATGCGAACTCTGCGCAGCTGGCGGTTTTCAAGACTACCCTCCGGCGTCCCACAGGAACCGCAGTGGGGTACCATTACGTTTCGGTTTGTTCTGGATTGATCTCTCTCACACCACGATCCTATCAGTTCTGAAAGGCTGAATATTGGCGGGAATTCGTTCGGTATTCACTTCGTTATTCATCATTGAGCCCACTCCGAGAAGTCATACATTCTAAAGATTAATGGTACAAGCTTAAATAATTTAGACATTAAACCCCTCTCCATTTGATAGAGAGGGGTTTAGGGTGAGACCGGAGGATAAACCTAAATTATTTAAGCTTGTTATCAAGGTCCGTTCTTTATCTGACTTTTCGGCGTGGCCCCATCATTTGTTATTTGTCCTTTACCCTCTGTTTATCCCAGGGAATTTAATAATTATAGATTCACTCCTCTTGAAATAATCTGTATTTTTGAAGGCTGAACACAAAATATTTGTTATGAGAAGCGGAAACATTTCTCATTTTAGTTTTTAAAGATTTTGCCATGTCATTAAAGAAAAATTTTCAGTTTAAAGATCGACTGATTAAGGGTATACATACCGAAGGTGCATTCAAAATTTCCGTGGTTAAAACAACCGATGTGGTTCAAACCGCCCAGAATAACCACAAGCTGTCCCTGCTCAATACCGTTCTACTGGGCAAAGCTTTAACCGCATCCATGCTTCTGGCCTCTGAGCTGAAGGGCGAAGAACGAATTAAAATGCGCTTCGAGGGTAACGGGCCTGTTGGAATGATTACGGCCGAGGCGAACCGTGCGGGCGAAGTTCGGGGATATGTACGAAATCCCTCCGCTGAAATGGACTACTCACAGGATGTATCTATCGGTGATGGCCTGGGCCTTGGGCTGCTCACTGTTTCAAAAACACTGTACAACGAAGCAGAGCCCAAAACCAGCACCATTCAATTGGTGAATGGTGATATTAATTCGGACGTCGCCCATTTTATGGCACAATCGGAACAGGTGCTCTCTGCTACTCTCCTGGATGTTGCACTGCATGACGACGGCAGCGTGAAGGAGGCCGGCGGAGTGTTGATCCAGCGGCTGCCCGATGCAGAGGAGGAGGTAATGGAAAAGCTTCAACAGACGGTTAAAGAACTCCCGCCGGTGGCAGACCTCCTCTCTCAGGGGGACTATATTGATGACATTATGGAACGGGCCTCAGCGCCCTATATTGTGAAAGAACTGGATCGCCAGCCCGTGGATTTCTTTTGCAGGTGTTCACCCAAACGATTTAAAAATGCTCTGTCGATGCTAAGCTACGAAGACCTGAAAGACATGGAAGGAGAAAGCCAGGAGATAGTATGCCATTACTGCGGCAATAGCCTGACCATTCCAAAGGATGAAATACATGAGCTTGCAGAATCTGCCCGGGCAAAATTGAATTAGTGTGGTGTTAGTGATAAGCTCTCGTTTGGCCAAAGAGTTGGCTTTCCAAAAACCGAGCCTTACCGGATCAACAGACCATTCATTTATGTCTCATCCGATGACTCCCTAAAAATATCACACTTTTGTCATGAGGTTAGGTGAGTACCGCAAATAGGACTGCCAGAGATTTTATACTGCAAAAGATGAACCACAGCCACATGCTTCACTGGCATTTGGATTTTCAAACGTAAAGCCGCGTGCATCAAGCCCATCGGGATAATCAATCATTATTCCATTCAGGTAAATGATGTGCTTGGGGTCAACAATCACTTCCACACCCTGGCTTTCGTAGATATCGTCTTCTTCAGTTTTGATATCAAAGCCCAGTTTATAGCTTAGCCCTGAACAACCGCCGCCCTCAACGGCAACTCTCAGGTAGAGCTCCGCATCGAGGTTTTCGCTCTCCTTAATTTTGCCGACCTGTTTAGCCGCCCGCTCGGTTAGTGAAATCGGGTGCTCATCCACTTCACCCGATACTTCGGGAAATCCGGGCAGCCTATTTGTTTCTTCTCCGTCATCCGCGTCAGCATCAATTAATGAGGAGATTACATCATCAAGATTTTCTTTTTCTACAGCCATCTTTATTGTAATAACCTATTTTGTTCGATTTGAAAAGGTATAGTGATCAATGTCATTTTTGGTAAACATTCCAAGAACGCCAGCGCTTACTAAGTTAACCAAAATTTTTGACGCCCTGAAGGTTGTTTGATTAATTAAATCGGCAAAGCGTTTCACAGTTATTTCACCGTATTCGTTCAGGTATCGAAAAAGCATCTGTTCGTTGCGTCCATATTCAAACGTAACACCCCGGGGAGAATATTGTTGTTTTAAAACTTCAGTCAGCTCATCACTGGCAAGCATACTTGAAGAATTTCGCCTCACATATACCAGGCGCTTTTTTTTGTTCTTATTAAATATCGGTTTCACATCAGCTTCCGGTACGCGTACTACCATCACATCCACAGGGCCGCAGTGTACTAATTCAATCTGTATGGGTACTTCAGGTACACAAAAATCGTATGCAGCCTGGTAGAGAAGGTATTCTTCCTCAAAATAGGCGCGTATACCCGGTATAGATCCATTATCATCAACCCCTACCAGAATCGTGCCCCCACTGCTATTTGCAAATGCTGCAATTTCCCGTGCGATTTTTTTTGCTGTGGGAATTGTGCGTTTGAATTCGAGATGGGTGCCTTCTCCGGTTTGGATAAGGTTTCTTAAATCTCCGGGAGACATTTCAGAGATCGTTATTTCGCCATTTGGGAGCTTCATGATAGCACTTGGTTTGCTTTCTTAAAATCTACTCACTCTTTGAACACAGTATGAAGATCGTTATATCATCTTCTCTTCTTTAGGATTACGTGTCATCAGTTCATATAGTGCGTCAATTGGATCCATTTCATTAAACAGTACTTTGTGGACGGCACTTGTTATGGGCATCTCAACACTATTTTGAATTGCCCACTGGTTTACCGAGTCTGTTGTTTTAACTCCCTCAGCCACCATTTTCATTCCATTAATAATCTCCTTCAGCTTTTTCCCTTTACCAATGTGATAACCCACATACCGGTTTCTGCTATGTTCGCTGGTACAGGTTACTATCAGATCACCCAGACCGGTTAGACCTGAAAATGTATCTTGTGATGCTCCCATTGCCACTCCCATACGCTTCATTTCGTGCAGGCCGCGTGTGATCAGTGCGGCTTTAGCATTGTCGCCCAATTCCGCACCATCCGCAATTCCGGCAGCTATTGCCATAATATTTTTTAAAGCGCCTCCAATCTCTGCACCAATAATATCCTGGTTTAAATACACCCTGAACATCGGGGTCATAAAGGTGTCTTGTATGATGCGTGCAACACGTTTAGAATAAGCCGCAGCAACCACTGTAGTGGGTTTAAAAGCACTTACTTCTTCCGCGTGGCTTGGTCCCGTAAGCACACCAATCTGGTCTTCCAGGATCTTATTCTCAAGAACAGAAACCAATATTTGTGTGGGCGTCATTAATGTATCCTTCTCAATACCTTTTGAGACGGTAACAATAATTTCATTTCCGGAGAGCATCGGTTTTACACTTCCGGCAACGTTTCGAAGGGCATGCGTAGGTGTGGCAAACAATACAAGGTCGGCTTTTTTCAGTGCCTCCTCCATATCGGTTGTTGCAGCTACTGAATCCGGAAGTTCAGCATCAGATATGTATGCAGGATTTTTCCGGTCTCTGTTAATACCATCCACAATGTTTTTCTCTCTCGCCCATAGCTTTACCGGGAATCCGCCATGCCCCAACACAACGGCCAAAGCAGTACCAAAGCTGCCGGCACCTATGATTGTAATTTTTTTCACGTTTGTTATTTCTGTTTTAGGCGTCCCTCAGATGGCTTGAAGGAGTTGATGCGATTTTCATTTCCATCCAGCAGGCGACGGATGTTTCCTTTATGCTTCACAATGATAGTAAGTGCAATTAAACTGCTGAAAATCATTATGCTTCCGTCAATTTCCATACCATACCCGTATCGTAAAATAAGCTGCGAAAACGGATAGACAAAAGCACCTGTGATGGAAGCAAGTGATACGTACCGGGTTGAAAACATGATGATAAGAAAGAGAGCCAGAGTAATTGATATGGACACAGGCTCAATCCCATACAACATACCGCACGCCGTAGCAGCCCCTTTTCCACCGGTAAAACCGGCATATACCGGAAACATATGGCCAAAAACAGCCGCCATTCCGCAAAGAATTAAAACCATAGGCTCTACGTCCCAGCCGGAATAAAACGATACCGGTCCACTGCCTATTTCAAATGCGAGCTGACTAACAAACAGTGTACATATCAGGCCCTTTCCAAAATCGAACAGTAATACGAGCGACCCTGCCTTCCAGCCGAGTATTCGGAATGTATTTGTAGCGCCGGCATTGCCGCTGCCGTGCTCACGAATATCAACATTGCGCACAATTTTGCCATACCAGAGAGAACTGGGAATGGCGCCTATCAAGTAACTGATCAAAATTACGGTAAGCAGTGAGGCCATTGGAAGCTTTACCCATTATGTTTCAAATCAAGCTACTCAATAATAAGAAATTGAGAAGTGAATCGAGAGAGAACTTTTTAAACGTGGCGCTCAGCATGGTAGGATGAACGAACCAACGGCCCACTCTCAACATGGCCAAGCCCAAGATTTTCGCCGATCTCTTTGTATTCGGCAAACTGGTCGGGGTGAACCCATTCAACGACAGGGTGATGCATTTTTGTCGGCTGCATATATTGGCCAATAGTGAGTACATCCACATTATGATCTACGCAGTCCTGCATCAATTCAATCACCTCTTCTCGGGTTTCACCAAGCCCGACCATGATTCCGGTTTTTGTTCTCAATCCCTGATCTTTACAGCGCTGAAGCAGCTCAAGCGAACGATCGTATTTTGCCTGGGGACGCACAGAGCGATAGAGTCGCGGAACCGTTTCAAGATTATGGCTGAGTACATCGGGCGGGGTATCAATAACAGTTTGAAGGGCTTCATCCCATGCCCCTCTGAAATCAGGAATCAGAGATTCTATGGTGACTCCTTCAATGGTTTCACGGAGTACTTTATGGCACTCTGCAAATATCGGTGCACCGCCATCTTTTCGTTCATCACGGTTCACCGATGTCAGTACAACATGCTTTAATTTCATTTTTGATGCGGCATCCGCAACGCGTCGGGGTTCATCCCAGTCGAGCCCCTGAACAGGCCTGCCGGTTTTGATAGCACAAAAAGAACAGGACCGTGTACATACGTCACCAAGAATCATAAAAGTGGCTGTTCCGGCTCCCCAGCACTCTCCCATATTCGGGCAGCGCGCTTCAGAACAGACGGTATTCAGATTATTCTTTCGGATTGTATCCGACACCTCTTTAAACTTTTCACCGGATGGAAGCTTCACACGCAGCCAGTCGGGGCGACGTTTTCCGGGAGATGTCTCTTCTATAACATTTAATTCCTTAATCATGATACCGTCGTTTAAAAGATGAAATCTATTATAAAATCAGATCCTGAAGATACCGTGAATTTTGCAAAGGTGTAAACTTTCGACGGATCAATTATATGCTTATTTGAATACTGCCCAACGCGAATTATCTGCACCTCATTCACCCGCATTTTTTAAAACAGCTTTTTCTTTGAGGGCATTCAGTGCTTTCTTATCTGATAGTGAAACGCCAAAAAGATCGGCAAAGTGAGCTGCAACCCGGCTCTTCACCTCTTCTGATGCCACAGGTTTTCCCAGCTGTTCTGAAAGACTTGTTACACTTTTATCGCGTATGCCACAGGGGATGATATGGTTAAAATATTCGAGATTGGTTGTTACATTCAGTGCAAAACCATGCATAGTTACCCATCGCGAGCAACGGATCCCCATTGCACATATTTTCTGCTCATTCACCCAAACGCCTGTTAAACCTTCAATTCGTGCTGCCTTTATACCAAAATCCGCACAACTTCTGATGACCACCTCTTCGAGATATCTCAGATATTTATGAACATCCGTAAAATGGCGGTCAAGGTCCAGGATGGGGTATCCCACAATTTGTCCAGGCCCGTGATAGGTAATATCTCCCCCACGATCGTTTTCAATAAACTCTGCATCAATCTGCTTAAGCTCGGCAAGACCTTTTAGCAGGTTTGCGGCATCACCGCTTTTCCCCAGCGTGTAGACGTGGGGGTGCTCAACAAAAATTAAAGAGTCGTCTATCTTTTTTTGGGCTTCCGGATGATCACGCACATATAGTTTTTGGTCTACAAGCTGCTTCTGAAGTTCACGCTGCAGCTTCCACATTTCGCGGTATGAAACAAGGCCTGCATCAAAAAAATCGATGGAATTTCGCATGCCGAAAGATAATCAATAAAAATAGAAACCTCATCTGATGTTCCAACAGATGAGGCTTCAGCGCTGAAACTTGTATCTATTTTACCGGATAATAAATACCAATGGAATCGAGTAGCGCACTCTAACCGGGCGGCCTCTCTGCATACCCGGCTTAAATTTGGAATCTTTAATTACGCGGATAGCCTCTTCATCACATCCGCCACCAATGCCGCGTAGTACAACCGGGTCTTCCACATCTCACTTTTCCGTAACAATAAACTGCACATACACCCTTCCCGAAATATTTGCTTTTTGGGCAAGTTCAGGGTATCGAATTTTTTGTTGCAAACCCTGCATGCCGCCCACCAGTTCAGGCATTTGTTCTACTGCGATAAAGAAATCTTCTTCCGGTTCTTCTTCATTCTCTTCATCTTCATGCTGTGCGGGCGGAGGCGGCAGGTAACTGTTGTCCGAGAAGTTCAGCTCTGCATCAATGTCGATGTCAATATCATCAATGATTACGTCATTGGGCACTTCTACCGGTACCGGTGGCCTTGGCGGAGGGGGTACACGCTCTTGCTGTTTGGTCTGGATGATCTCCTCCATTTCAACCACGTCCTGCTCCTGGAAAACAAACTCCTTTTTATCTGCAGGCTGAATGTTTATTCTCGTCAGTCCAATAAAAAGAAGAAGAGTCAGAATGAGACCCGCCTCAAAAAACAGGATGTAGTATTTTCGAAGGTCTGTGCCGCTTTTTTTGTAAGCCCGGATATCTTTCGTTTGTCTGCTTTTTTCCATTTCAACCCTCCCATCGACAACGACTCAGCTTAATTAATAATTTATGAGCTTATTATCTTTTATAAATCTACAACACAGTTGTGAATTCCAGATGTGGATTTTACTCATCAACACAGCTTCACAGGAACCTGAGTTCGAATAAAATATGTGCTTTTAATGGCCCTTAAAAAGCGTCATTCAGTATCAGGTCGGGATTTTCTATCTTTGAAAAAGAGAGTAGATACCGGATCATTGTCTGACATGACGGTACCAACGACAAACATTCTTACCGGTGCCATTTTTTAAGCAGAATTTACTTCAGGTATACATTTTTAAAAATCGGAAGCAGGATAGAAGTGTTCTTTTTTCTCAATTGATGGATGAAGTATAAAATCACCGAAAATATGACCCGAGCTCAGCTTACTACTAAAGAAGGCATCATATCAAAGCTTTAACGCAAAAAAAAGCCGCGCTCCTTTTAGAGACGCGGCTATTTGAAAAGCAAACGAAAAGAGTTAT
>JAWLEH010000190.1:0-4592 GCA_041686215.1 Balneolaceae bacterium
ACTTCATCTCCAGCTCAGCTTTATCTGAGCTAAAGCCTACATCTTCTTCATCCACTGCGCCGAGGGCTTCTTTCATTTCGGCACGTAGTTTTTGAATGGAGAGCCCGCTGGTAAGATCTCCGTTTCGGGCCACTGAGATTCGTCCTGTTTCCTCGGATACAATAATCACAAATACATTGTTGGTTTCGCTGATACCCACGGCCGCCCTGTGACGGGTACCAAAAACCGACGAAATATTGGGATTTTGGGATATCGGCAGATAGCAGCTCGCTGCAACAATCCGGTTATTGCGGATCACAACGGCACCATCGTGAAGCGGTGTATCTTTTTTGAAAATGGTTTCGAGCAGTTCCGATTTCACGGTGGCATCCAGTTTTACGCCAAAATCCACAAGATCCTGCAGCGAAGACTTCCGGGCAAATACGATGAGAGCCCCGGTTTTTGTATGTGCCATACTGCGAACTGCATTGATCACTTCGTCAATGGTATTATCTGATCCCGATCGCCTCACAAAACGGTCAAATGTTGTATTTTGTCCAAGGCTGTAAAGAAGCTTACGGATCTCCGGCTGGAAGATGATAAAGACCGCAAGTATACCTACATCCAGAATACTCCGCAGAATGAAGTTCAGCGTTGTAAACCCCAGCAGGCTTACCATCAGGTTGATGAAAATTATGAACAGTAAACCAACAGCCGCCTGTATTGCAAACGTACCGCGTATCCACCGGTACAGATAGTACAGAATGGTGGCAATGACCAGTGTTTCCAGCAGGTCGCGTATCCCGAATTCCAGAAATCCAATGGGGATGGCCATCATTGCCTTTTTAGGTTTGCTTTTTTAAGAGCATTAAAAATTTTTACGGAATCCACAGCTTCCCGGACATCATGAACCCTCAATATTGACGCGCCCATCATCAGGCTGTGGTAGTGCAGGGCGATCGTTCCGGCCAGCCTCTCACCAGCGGGGCGGCCACCAAGCAGCGAGCCTATCAGTGATTTTCGCGAAGCCCCCATCAATATAGGACATTTCAGCGCCTTAAAACGGGGGAGTTCTGCAATCAACTGAAGATTATGTTCAGTAGTTTTTCCAAAACCAATGCCCGGGTCCATAATAATGTTATCGACGCCTCTGCTGTTCAACTGAAGTTTGAGTTCACCAAGTCTTTCAAGCACGTCTTCAACTACATCAGAATACGTCGGATTCTTTTGCATAGTTTTGGGATCTCCCTGCGAGTGCATACAAATATATGCCGCGCCGGTTTCTGCACATAAATCAGCAAACCGGGGTTCTTTTCGTAGAGAGCTGACGTCATTTATAATATCCGCTCCCGCATCCAGTGCCTTCCTGGCCACCTCGAACTTGGTTGTATCAATAGAGAACAACAAGCCGGGGTGATCTCTCCGGGCCTGTTCCACAATGGGGATCGTGCGCTGAAGTTCTGTATGCACGGATACCGGTTCACTGCCCGGGCGTGTGGATTCACCCCCGATATCAATAATGTGCGCCCCCTGATTGGCCATTTCCGAAATTCTGTTTAACGCCGATTCCGGTTCGATGAACTCGCCCCCATCAGAAAAGGAGTCCGGCGTAGTGTTCAGGATTCCCATTACTACCGGACTTTCCAGGTGTAAGACACGTCCCCTGCAGCGCACGGAAAGCGGGTTTTTTGAATCTTGGGACGGGTTATTAATCATTTGAGAGGGAATAGCGGGTTAGTCCCACTCTTCAGCCAGGTGATCCAGTTTGTCTGTGCGTTCCGCCCAATCATCGGCATCGGGCAGTGAATCTTTGGTTTCGTTGATAATCTTGTCTTCCCAATTTTCCGCAAGTCGCTCGTTCAGATCAATGTAGTGCTCCCATTCCTCAGGTACCTCATCATCCGGGTAGATTGCTTCCACGGGGCATTCGGATACGCAGGCATCACAATCAATACATTCCAGCGGATCAATCGTTAAAAAATTAGGGCCTTCCCGAAATGCATCCACAGGACAGACCGCGGCGCAATTGGTGTACTTACAATTAATACAGGGTTCGGTTACAACGTATGCCATGAAGCAGGTTCAATTGAAGTTAAAATATTTTTCAGCTAAAATTATAGAAGAAGACTTTGCAATACATAATCACAGATCGGCTAAATTTTTACCATTTAACTGTTTTTAACCGGTGAGAAGTTCCCGCATCAGAGTGCAGAATAACTATTACCAGAAATTCCACAAAGCCTTCTCGAATGGTATTTGATTCTACGTTAAGATGCAATTTAAAGTACCTGTTCACCGTATTTTGCATTGCAGATTGTTGGTTGTGAAAATAAACGGCAGACATTAACAAATGGTGAACTCAAGCTCATCATTTTAGCTAACGTTATTATGTATGCATTATTCGCCCAATTTTGTGTCCACTCCGAAACGCCATACGTTCTCAAAATTAGTGGCACGTGCTTACATAATTTAGGTTTACCCTCTTGACTCACCCTATGTATCTCTCTGTCTGTTAGAGAGGGAGTAAATGTCTAAATTATGTAAGCTGGTTTTTGTAATAATTTACTTTTGGGCCAGACTCGCACGAGGGCTGAATTATTTAAGCTTGTTATAAACACCCGTTTTTTATCTGACTTTTCAGAGTGGATTCAATTTTAAAACTCCAGCCGTCATTTTGAATCGAATCGTCAAATCTTATATTCCCTCATCAATAGTTGATTCAATCTATATAAAGCGGAAATCTATATGATAAAGCAAAGAGACTTTATTTTATTTCAACCCGGTTACACCAATATCCTCTTGTTTTGATCGATCAGCTTACCCTTGGCGCCATACTTCTTGTGATGCTGATCTTTTTTGTGATCGGCAGGCCACGCTATGATATTGTGGCCATTTTTGGGCTGATTGCCGCCACGCTGTTCGGACTGGTTCCGGGGGAGGAGGCGTTCCGGGGATTCGCCCATCCCGCGGTGATCACCATCGCTGCCGTGCTTATTTTGAGCCGGGGGCTGATCAACGAGGGGGTCGTGGATATTATCTCGAACCGTCTTGAATACCTTGGCAGCAACCTCACCCTGCAAACAGCGGCCATCACCACGCTGGTTGCGGTCTGTTCCGCGTTTATGAACAACGTGGGCGCCCTTGCCCTGTTCATGCCGGTTGCCATTCAGCTTGCCCGCAAATACGATCGCCCTCCCTCACTGCTGCTTATGCCCCTGGCGTTTGGCTCACTGCTGGGCGGACTCATTACCCTGATCGGGACCCCGCCCAATATCATTGTGGCCGGGTTCAGGGAAACGGCCGATGCGCCCCCTTTTGGAATGCTCGATTTTGCGTGGGTGGGGATCCCGGTTGCGATCGGGGGGATTCTGTTTGTTACATTTTTCAGCCGGTTTTTAGTGCCCGTTCGCAAGGGGCAAACCACCCGCGAGGATGTCTTCCGCATTGAGGAGTATACCACAGAGGTTAAAGTCCCGGCCGGAAGCAAGCTTGCCGGACTCAACCTGGAGGAGTTCAATGATCAGGAAGAGAAAGATTTGGTAATTGCGGGAATCGTTCGAAATAAAAACCGGATTCTCTCTCCTTCCCGCTCTGAAGTGATTGAAGCCGGAGACACGCTGATTGTAGAAGCCGGAACCAAACAGCTTGAAAGATTTCTTCAGCAAAACGGCCTGAAGCTGAAAGGGAATAAAAAGCTTACAGAGGAAAAGATTGATTCCGAAGACGTTCGTATGGTGGAAGCAGTGATTATGCCCGATTCTTTAATGGATTCAAAAACAGTGCGGGAAATCGATCTTCGCTGGCGGTATGGGGTCAACCTGCTGGCAGTTGCCCGGAAAGGGAAACGCATTACCGATCGTCTCGCAAATATCCGGTTTGAGGAAGGGGATGTGCTGCTGCTCCAGATTCAAAAGGGAAATTTGCACGATACCTTTCAGCAGCTGAACCTGGTGATGCTTAATGACCGGGAGATCTTTTTCAATAAAAAACGAAATTTAGTGGGTGCGCTGGCTATTTTTGGCGGGGCGGTTGCTCTTTCCACACTAAACCTGATGCGAATTGAAATAGCCCTTGCCGGTGCCGCTGCCATGTTTGCACTGTTCCGGTTTGTGAAGCTTCGCGAGCTTTACCACTCCATCGACTGGCCGATCGTGGTTTTCCTGGGTGCGATCATTCCTGTGGCCGAAGCACTCCAGCCCACGGGAACAGCCGACCTGATCTCCTCAGTACTGCTGGAGCAGAGCGACCGTATGTCTCCCGCGATGATTGTGGGAGCGGTACTGCTCACCACCATGATGCTGGCAAACCTGGTCAACAAGGTGTCTGCCGTACTGATGGCACCCATTGCGATAAACATGGCCGAATACCTGGGCGTGTCGGCCGACCCGCTTTTAATGGCCGTAGCCATTGGAGCAACATGCGCATTCCTGACTCCGCTCGGTCACCAATCCAACATCCTGGTGATGGGCCCCGGCGGATACCAGTTCACCGATTACTGGAAACTCGGGCTGCCGCTCTCCATCATCGTAACCGTGATCGCCGTTCCGGCCATTCTGTGGGCCTGGCCCTTTTGACAAATATCGAATGGTGAATAATGAACGCCGAATGTCGAA
>JAWLEH010000061.1:0-9479 GCA_041686215.1 Balneolaceae bacterium
CCGAAACCGCACCGCCTTTGAGCAAGCCCGAAACCTGGACGCCGTAATCTTCGACAAAACCGGAACACTCACCGAAGGAACATTCACCGTCACCGATATCCTGAATTTTGACGGTGAATTTTCTGATGAGGAGATCCTGAAATATGCCGCCTCGCTCGAAACCAATTCCGAACACCCGCTGGCTAAAGGAATTTTAGAAAAAGCGGATGAGACATATGATGTTGAAGAATTTGACTCAATTACCGGAAAAGGAATTCAGGGCAGGGTAAATGGTAAATCGGTGAAAGTAGTGAGCCCGGGCTACATTCGAGAACAGGAGATAAACTATCCTGAAGAACAGGTTGAGGAGATTTCCTCACAGGGAAAAACCGTGGTATTTGTGATGATTGACGACTCCCTGGCCGGTGCAATCGCCCTGGGAGATCAGATACGGGAATCCTCAAAAAATGCAATTAAAGCCCTTCACGAGATGGGCATTGAGTGCATCATGCTGACCGGTGACAACCGGCAAACCGCCGAATATGTGGCCGGTGAACTGGACATGGATCAGGTATTCGCTGAAGTGCTTCCGGATGAAAAAGCGGATAAAGTGAAAGAAGTACAGGGGCAGGGCAAACTCGTAGCCATGACAGGCGACGGCGTGAATGATGCTCCTGCTCTAGCAACTGCCGATATCGGGATTGCCATTGGTGCCGGATCGGATGTAGCGGTAGAGACCGGCGATATCGTGCTTGTTAAAAACAACCCCGAAGACGTGACGGCACTGATCAAGCTATCGAAATCAACATATGGAAAAATGGTGCAAAATCTGTTCTGGGCTACCGGGTACAACGTGGCGGCCATCCCGCTTGCGGCAGGGGCACTCTACGCATGGGGAATTATTTTAAGCCCTGCCGTAGGAGCTGTATTGATGTCGCTCAGCACGGTGATCGTAGCGGTGAATGCGCGGTTGTTGAAGTTGGAGTAAACTGAATCCAGGGTTCGTCAGGCAGATCATTTACCGGGAATATTTATAAAATAAGCCGCTTTTTACTCGGCCTGGTTTTAACCGGCATCATTCTTCATCTCCACAATCATGATCAGGTAAGTCTGCCTGCCTCTGGCCATTTAGCATAGATTCAATTTTATCGGACAGTTTAAGAATCGTCACTCAAAACCCTGTTAACCTGAGCTCGATTCTTAAATGAGTCAAATACTACCAAAAGTAGTCGAAAAAGGGCGTTCGTTAGGTTAATTCTTCAACAACTATGTCATGCCTTTGATAAGGTCAGTAGATCACGCAACAAGTGCCAGATGACGCCCTTATTGGACTGCTACCATTATTTTTAAATGGAATTCAGGTTGTTATATTTTTACAAGTACAGCCTGGCTGTTATCGCTGCGAACGAAGTCGTTGATAAAAGAATAGAACTGGCTTACGTCCCCAACAGGCAGCACGCCCGGCTCCATCAGTAATTCACGTGAATAATTCAGGCTTTTGCCATCGTCCGCTACAGATACCCGGCTGCTGTAGCTTCCAAATTCAAATTCAAGGGAAACCGGCTCGGGAATAGCTTCAACGGTATAATTTTCAGGAATTTCAATTGAAATCGAATCTACATCGTGGTAGGAATCACCGGTGTGGAGAGGTTGTGATCTCATACGGGGCGGTGTAAGATATCCCCGGGTGCGTTCGACCAGATTTGGACTAAACATAATCCGGTTACCAACAACAGTCGCATAGGATGTAATCTTAATATCCATTGCAATAGATGCTACCGGTTTAGCTTCACCGGCTTCAATTTGGTACGAGGATATGTCATACAGGTTAAATGGCAGCCGATCATCGAGAAATTGCCGCTGCCGACGCTGTGCCTGCCTGGACACTGACCTTACAGATTCATGCTGCGATCCGCCAAGTTGTGTGCTCACGCTTGCAGATGCATCTCCATTTTCTAATAATTTTACTGTGGCCGACCGCTTTTGAAAATTATCTTCCGGTTTTAACAACGGTGTTTCAACAAGCTTGCCCCCGTTGTTGTGGAAGACCAGTGCGTGCCGATTGGAATTCGATGCCCCAAGATAACCAGCCGGAAACGAGCTGCTGGTGGCCTCCACCCAAAGCGTATCATTTTGAAATGGAATCGTTACAACAGAGTGATTGAAAGGGTTATGAACAAACTCCGTATCAAACGGAAAAGAAAATCCGCCATTTCTGATCAGGGCTGGATAGGCTTCCACTCCTGCATATCTCAGCATCGCAACCAGGTAGTTGGACAGTGCTTTACAATCGCCGTACCGGTTTTCTGCTGTGGAACGGGCCGTTTCGGTTTGAAAGCCGCCAATGCCAAGCTGTATGCTTACATACCGGGTGTTTTCCTGGAGAAAGGTGTAGATGGCCTGGATCAGTTCGTGGCTTTGGCCGTGAATGTCCACCATACGGTCAATCTCACCTTTTACAACCTGTGGGAGTTCGGTGCGCCCCTGCCAAAGGTATCCAATCCAACTTGCAAAAGAGGACCATTCCTCTAAATTCCCGGCGTATCCATCCATCTGAAACTCATTGGTTCTGAAAACAACAGCCGGTAATAATTCAAACCAGGGAGGCCCAAACGGTTCCCGTTCAATACCTTTCATGCCTGTTATCTCCCAGCGGTAACTTCTATTCTCATTTGATGCGGTTTGTGAAAAATTCTCATCCGGAACATTGAATGTGCGAAAGTCGATCTGCGCATCTCGCGGAAGCTGAACTGTAAGGCTGCCTTCCTCAATCGCTGTCTTTTCGCGGTTGACGGGAGTCCAGGCCGGTAGCTGAATAAACCCGGAATAATCAATCCTGTACTCAATTTCTACCGTAAACGGATATTCGGAATGGGTGAACCGGCCCTTTTTAATGCGGGAATCTTCAGCGATTGATATAGCGGACACCCTTGATTCATCATCAAAATGACGCCCCCTGATTTTATCAACCCTGTCGCCGGCGGAGTTATAAACAGCCCCGCCCAGTTTTTTGATTTTAGTGAATGAATGATAGGGAATCTCGAGGGAGGCGTGAGACAGGCCGTCGGAGTTGAGAATAGTCACAATTCTGCGAACTAACATTTGACCAGATCCCGGCTCATGATATTGAAACGTTCGCTCATCAAGCCTGACTACCGCGTTTGCACCTACCAGCAGCTCCGGGTTGATGCGGCTGACGCTAAGGTCGTTCGTATAAGAAACTTCTGTGAGTGAACACAGTAAAATCATCCAACAAGAGAAAAAAGCAGCTGAAAAACGTAGGATAAAACCTTTAAACTGTTTCATTGAATCATCATTAATTCTCCTGGGTTTCCGGGCCGCCAGCACTGTCGGCCCCATCAGGCTGTTCCGGGTTTTTCTGCAGAACTATCTGCTGGTTGTATACCTCAACAAGAGATGCGTAATACCCACGAAGTTCATCATATTTTTCTTCCCCGATCATCGGATCGTTGTTGATTTGAGTGACATTAAGCTGAATGAAATTTCCGTTTTGCTGGGATATAATCTGGAAAGCTGCATTTTCGCTGAATTTAACGACTGCGTTTTCCGGCACTTCAAGAACTTCATACTCGTCTGGAATCATAACTGTGGCTGTGTATTGCGAACGGGTTCCGTAGTTAAATTCCACCGGGTAGTTTCTGACAGGATTAGAGAATGGATTGGAGTTGATCCTCTCCACAATAAAAGGATTCAGGTAAATCATATCTCCCACAACAGACGCATATTGTGGATTCATCATTTCTACGCCCACGGAAAAGGGCTCTTCCGGTTCCTCCAGGTTCTGGATACTGGTGTTTGTAATTTCCGGATTCGGGAGGTCTGAAAGCAGGGTATTTCCCAGGTATTCCTGTTCGTCCTCATCCTCTGCCAGTGCTCGGTTAATAATGGCATCATATCCCTGATACGTAGTTTTTACACTTGATTTCACACTCCCATCGGGATTCAATTCGAGCAGGGCGTTGGTCTTTGAAGAGCTTTCAATGCCGGGGTTCAGCTCAAGGATTTCAGAACTATCATCGTGAACCAGCAGCCCCGATCCGTTCAGGGATTCAGGAAACTGTGAGCCGAACGGAATGATCTCATGCAGGGGGTCAAGCAGGTAAACGGAGTCATCAATGGTTAACAGAACCTGTACATGATTGAATGCATTCAGCTCCGGGTACGACCAGTCTACCCAGCCATTTTTCCGGGTGCTGATTAAAAAAGGATCTGCCTGAAGCCCCGCTTCACGCATCAGGCTAATGAGCGTGATGGCTTTATCTGCCGAGTTGCCTGATTGTGCGTCAATAATTTTATGAGCACGGTCTGATGGTATCATCCGGAAGTTTTCATCCCATTGAATATCTGAAGCCACATATTCATAAAGCGCTTTGGCTTTATCGAGATCGGTTTCGGCGCCGGCAGTTTCTTCTTCGGCTGCCCGCCGAACAGCTCTGCGTGATGAAAACGCCCTGCCAAAACTTCCGGAATCCATCAGCTCTTCAGCGATCTCATCCCATGTACTCATATAGCTATTAAAAAAATTGTTTGTATCACGATACCCGGTGAGTTGGTAACGGACGCTGTTTTTGTAGTTATCGAGCGAGGAGATATGGGATTCTGACCGCACCGCGGGTGCATTTTTCAGAACAGTCCGGTACACACTGCTTTCGTTTTGTCCGCTCGCCGCCAAAAGATTTTTTGGCATTTCCTTGTAGATCTCATGGTCTTCATCCATCGGCTCAAAGGTTTCATATCCATAAGAGAACGAGCGATAGGATAAAAAGTCAGGGACCATCACATTGTACTCGCTATGCAGGATGGGAGAGCTGTGCTGGAAGGTCCAGCCGGGCATGGCAAGCAGGCTTCCGAAATGGATTTCGTAGGAATATTCGACAATTGAACCGGGTTCTACGGCAGGAAATGTGAAGCTTGTGATCTCCCGGTCGCCACTGTCTTCAGTAAAAAACTCTCTGCGGCCAACCTCTGTTGCCGAAACACTTCTGTCCGGGGCGAGATTCAGTGTTTGGGCTTCAATCTCTTTCAAATCCTGAAAATCTCTGTCTTCGTGCACAGCCAGTTGAATATCCATATAGTCGGACTGTTCCGGGTCCAGGATTTTAATCCTTTTATGCCGGGAAAATACAATAGATAAGTTTTTGTTGATGTAAGATTTACCTACATCAAAAAGAATAACAGAATGTGCATCTTCATCCTCAGGAAAAAACTCTGCGGACCATTCCTCGCCAGAAACCTCGCCCCACTCCTGTACCTGCATTGCTGTAAGTGGTGTGACGGCAAAAAACATTGTTCCTGTTAAACATAGCGTCCAAAATACGTAGCGTAACCCCATATAGCCCTCTAAAACTCTTTTTTTGAATGTTCAGAGGACAATAGGTAAAAAAATTTAAAAACACCAGAACATTACGACTCAGACCATCAGGGGCCGCAAGCTTTTTGCATTAAATTAACACCATTTGGTAGTAGATCACATAGGCGCCGGCAAGGATGAGAAGACCGCCGGTAAGCTGTTCAATGTGGGGCATGATTTTTCTCAGGTATTTCATCAAAAAATCTCTTGCGAACGTTGAGAGCATAATCGCAATAATCATCATCAGGCTGATGCCGGCAAAGTAAGCCCCAATGTAAGAAGCTCCAAGCCATGCGGTTGGAGCAGCCATTGCTTGCGTTGCAACCACCAGGAAAAGAGGGAAGAGGCAGCCAAGTGCTCCGATTGCATAAGCAATCCCGAATACAAAGGCTTCTGCTGTTTCAGAACGGGTTTTTGTGCTGTTTATATTGAATGAAAAGGAAATATTTTTTCCAAATAGCATCAAAAACCCAAGAACGATCAATATGCTGCCCATACCGATGGTGACCCACTTCATGTAGGCTTTTAAAAGCTGTGCAGCAACCACTATCAGTACGCCTGCAATGGAGTAGATCAGCAAGATCCCGGCGATACTGAGAAAAGAGAGTTTCAGACCACGGAAGACTCTTGTGAACTGTTCCGGATTTCCGTTATCTGAGCGCGATATGTATGCGGCAATGTATCCGGGCAGCAGGGCAACCGCGCAGGGAGCAAAAAAAGCAACGACTCCCTGCATGAATGAGAAATAGATAAACTCCATCCTAACTGTTTACAAGTCGGTCAAATAGCTCGCGGTACTCATCTTCACTGAGCGCTACATTACTTCTTTTAAATTCAATAAGTCCATCGCGATTCACACCAACGGTTGTCGCCTGGCTTTCAACCCCGAACTCAAGCATCAGGTCGGGGTTGCCGGCGGTGCTTGGGTAAGTAAAACCCTCCTCTTCCGCCAGTTCTTTCATTACATCCTCGGTATCGGTGGGATCAATGCTTATCGCAACCAGGGAAAGATCATCTTTATATTCGGGATAGAGTTTCGAAAGTACCGGCCAGTTTTTAGCGCATGTCGGACACCAGGATGCTGTAAAATAGACTACCATAGGCTTGTCGTTTCCCAGGGATTCCTGCAGGCTAACGGTATTGCCATCGATGGTGGTAACCTGAAAATCGGGGGCTCGGTCTTTTTCTTCCTGCTGGTTGGCTTGTTGCTGATCTGAATTTTCTGAAGTACAGGAGATGAAAAATAAAAAAGGAAGCAGAAGTATCGTGGATTTAAGTACAGAGGACATATGCAATGCGTAATCGTTTAGATTGATACAATTATTTGAATGAAAAATACAGTTCAGGGTGGCACTCTTTGTAACAGATTGAACACAATACAACTGAGGATGTAAAAAATTTTATCTGTGTGAATGAATAACATTCGTTGTATGACTCTTTTGTGATTATCCTTTCAAAGGTCTCTTGTAAGATTAGTGTTAACTGATCAGCGTTAATTTCAAACTCAAGACCGAATATTATGGGGTGCTATAACTCAACTGTTGTAAACGCAAATGCAGATAAAGTATGGGAAAAACTGAACGATTTTCATGACCTGTCATGGAGTGAAAATGTTGTCGAAAGTGTGGAGAAAAAAGGTGACAAAGCCGGAGGGCAACCCGGGGCAAAACGGATCCTGAACGGTGCATTCCACGAAACGCTTCTCTCCATGGATGCCGATTCACGACAACTCACTTACAGTATTGATGACGGTCCCGATGCCGTGTCAAAAGATAATGTGTCCGGGTATGTAGGAACGGTTACGGTATTACCGGTTACGGATACAGATTCTGCTTTTGTGGAGTGGAAATCTGAATGGGAATCAACCAGGGAAGGCGGTGTAGCTGATTTCTGCAACCCGATCTATCATGCACTGCTGCAGGATTTGAAAGCCCATTTTAAGGGATGATGAAGTTTAGACACGATTAACAGGCGCTTAAAATATAACTTCCGTGGAGATTAAACATACATCTGTAATCACTTGTCCGAAATGCGGGGAGTCCGCTTCCGAAACGATGCCGGATGATTCCTGTCTCTTTTTCAGAACCTGCCCGGCTTGTGGGGAAACCTCAAAACCCAGGCCGGGAGATTGTTGTGTGTACTGCTCATTCGGCAGTCGTTCTTGTCCTCCTGTTCAGAAATCACAGTGTTGCTAACCGCACCAGGACTTACTGGGATTGCTTATGGTATACCAAATTTATTTTACGGGTAAGAGCAGATAAAACCGGGTGTTTGATTTACCATCTACTTCGTTAAATTACGTTGATATATCACTTTGATACTCTACGGATATAACGATGCCTTTAAATGTAACAAAATATTCAGGCGATAAAGAGCCTTTCGATAAAAGTAAGCTGCGTAAATCACTTGTAAGCGCAGGGGCGAATCCTGTATTAACAGGCCATATAGCAAACCAAATACGGGAAAAGCTCTACGAGGGAATCACCACTGAGAAAATTTACAAGGAGGCATTTCGGTTGCTAAGATCTGAATCGGAACGGTCGGCCGGCCGATACAGGCTGAAGGAATCTCTTTTCGAATTAGGCCCGTCGGGGTACCCATTTGCAAAATTTGTTGCCGAACTGCTGGAACGGCTTGGGTATAAAACGGACGCTGGAATAACCCTGCAAGGGGAATGTGTAAGCCATGAAATTGATGTGATCGCACAAAATGATGATGCGTACCTGCTGGTAGAGTGTAAATTTAACAACCGCAGCGAGAACCGTTGTAATGTAAAAGTGCCTCTTTATATTCAATCCAGGTTTCTGGATCTCAAAAGAAGCGTAAGTACCATGCCGGCGCATAAGGATAAAATACACAAAGGGTGGGTGGTTACGAATACAAGGTTCACATCCGACGCTGAAAAATACGGTGCATGCGTGGGTTTGAAACTACTGAGCTGGGACTTCCCCCGGAAAAACGGTATCAAAGATCTGATTACGTATTTAAACCTGTACCCGGTTACCTGCCTGTCTCATTTGACAAAAGAGGAGAAAAGACAGCTATTGAGTCATGAAATTATTTTCTGCAAGCAAATTTGTGAGGATAAAAAACGCCTGGAACAAGCAGGTATAAACCCGAGACAAATCAACAGGATAGTCAGGGAAGCCAATGAAATCTGCAATAACGGGGATTGAGTATGAATGAAGACATTATTGATCTCTTTTTTTTGGCCTCAGGAGCTGTTGTAGTGTTGAGGTTTCTTCTTGAATTTTCTGGGCGGACCACTCTTGTTGATTAGGGGTTTTTTACTGTGTACAAACAATTTTGGGTGACAGGCTGCTATACCCGACCTGTTTGATGGTATTCTGTTCTGTTGTAGTGCGATAAATCTCTGCAACAGAAACTATACTGAAATGTGACGTTTAATTCGGTTGAAATGGTTTCATTTATAATGAACTCCATTCAAAAGCTAAAAACTGCAGGGTCATGATTTTTCTCACTGTACTACTTTTCCTCATACAACCCGGCACACTACAAGGCGTGCAGTCGGATAATGAAATAAATTGGGTTTCCCTTGAAGAAGCGCAAACACGGTCTGCGGAAGACGGTAAACCCGTTGTTGTGTTTGTTGAGGCAGAATGGTGCGGTATCTGTAAAGAGATGCGGCGGTCAGTGTTCCCAAATGATGAAGTCAAATCATTTCTGGAGGAAAAATATCACATGGTTTCCATTGATCTTGACTCACGCAAAGAGGTGCAATTTAACAAGCAATTGATAACTGAAAGGCAATTTGCCCGCAGCATGGGAGTGGAAGCTACCCCCACACTGATATTTTTAGATAGCAATGGGGAAGAACTTGGCCGCAGGCCTGGTTACCTGGGCCGTACCGATATGAAGCGGCTGCTTGAATTTATTCTCTCAGATAAGTTTGGTGTGATATCATTTGAGGAATACCAGGGTTAATAATTATGCGTAGCCGGTATCACTGACACTGCATTAGGCAGGTTCCGGTTCAAAAATCTCGTTCAGCTTTTTGCGCTGTACTGTAACCGTTTCGCGAAGTGACGTAAGGTTTTCACCGGGGTATGGTGTGCCCTCTGCAATCTCCATACAGAGATCCATTCCCTGCTCCAGGTTCTTTTTCATT
>JAWLEH010000061.1:9579-20394 GCA_041686215.1 Balneolaceae bacterium
ACCGTTTCGCGAAGTGACGTAAGGTTTTCACCGGGGTATGGTGTGCCCTCTGCAATCTCCATACAGAGATCCATTCCCTGCTCCAGGTTCTTTTTCATTTTGAGCAACTTCTTCCATCCGGAATCTTCAGGGTCGGTCAGCAGCGAACGTTCACTCACATACTCCACATACATCACCAGCTCTTTGGCAAACATGTGGGGCCGCTTTTCCGGAACCAGTGATTTGCCCCGGCCGTAGATATGATCCGCCATCTCGTCGAGCGAATATTTACGGCGGAACCAGGCAATGTTCGGTCCCGGGCAAATTGGCTGCCGTCCGTAACCCGGCTTCATACTGCCAAGGCGGATCAGTGATCCTGTGCCAAGATTCGTGCAGAGACAGGTCTTTTCCATAACACTGTTTTTTTGCTATTCCTTGTCTTCGTCAGTAAGATCACTCTCATCAATCGAATTGATTTTGAGGATTTGGTACTCTGCCGATGCCGTGCAAATCGGGTTCTCTGTAAACTCCGTATTGGATACCAGGAATCCTTTCGGGCATTTTGATCCCGGCTTACCCTTTTCGACTAACTCTTTCGTATGAAGCTCAGATCCAGATCCCCGAATGTTGTTGAATGGCACACCAAGCGGAGACACATTACTGAGGTAAAGCTCCTTTTCCCCGGCATTGGCTAAAAGGTTAGATGTGAAATTATCTACACAGGTGGCTTCGGGAACCAGTAAAAACGGACTCCCCCATCCTGTTCCGTCCATCTCGAAGTCTTCGAGCAGCCGGCGCATTTCACCGTTTGTTCCAATGCCGCCCTGCACTGTTATTTTTGGATTGATCTCACCGGCAGGCAGTTCAGGGTAGTTCCACCCCTTGCTTTCATAGAAACGCTGCACCATTGGCTGAAAGGTTTCCACAAGCTGTTCCCGGTTCTCCCGGAATTCCCGCAGCACTACAGGCATCAGGTGTCCGTCGGATGCAAAGCGTGGCCCCCGCAGTTCAGACCGGATTCAATCCGGAATTCAGCAACTTCAATTCCTTTCTTTGCCAGGAACTTTCCCTGGATCAGGGCGGACCGAAAGTCACTTACTTTCAGAATTACTTTCTTTTTGATCTGTCCGGTAGCGTCGCGATAAAAATCTCTGAACTCTGAAAGATAGCCATACAGCCGGGGATTAAATCCGGCTGACAAAACCAATGAGGAGGATGAAAGTTTACTATTGGCATATCCCCTCAGCGCAGCACTGGCATCGCTGAATTCGGAACTCATCGGCTGATCATCCTTGTCTGTTCCCAGGGCGTCCACTTTGGCCATAATGTTTACGTCAATAGAAACGGGAGTCATTCGTACGGTAAGATCTTCAGCCCATCTCTTTCGTTCATCTTCATCTGTCAGTGTAGAGATCTGGTTGTAGAGCGTTTTTTAGGGGGTTGTCATCGGGCAGCAGGCTGAAATACCGGTCTTTTTCTGAATTCTCAAAAATGGGTGCATTTTTCAGTTCTTCAAATTTAGTTGATACGATATCAGCTACGGTATCAAGATAAGCGGTAATTCTCTGGGCCCGGCCGTCGGCGGCAGAACGGGGTATATTTTTATAGGGAAGATCATACTCTCCGGCGTAATACTTGCGGATCTTTTCACAGAGCAAATCATCAACTATGGAAATTACGGAACTGATGCCAAGATGAGCAAAACGAATGGGGCTATCGATAGAGTGACCGGTTCCCATAACCGGAATATGGAAGTGATGTTGGTACATTTTGCTTGATAATTTTAAACGGCAGATTGTTATGATAGAGAAGATAAGAAGCCTATTTAAGATAAAAAACTCTTTTATATTATTATTGGTATTGATATTTTATTCTATTCTTATAGAAGCCACTCCGAAAGGTCATGCGTTCAGAAAATTAGTGGCGAAAGCTTAAATAATTTAGCACCCGCTACAGAGGGTAGTCACTCTGCATTAGGGTGTTTTGACGAACGACTATTAAGAACTCATGAGATGACGTTATATGCACGCCCGGTAAAGTCCCTTAGTGAACTCTCAAAGAAAAGTATGGCTTTATTGTTCTGTGTCTTTCAAAAAAATAGTGAAGGGATTAACGGGGATAATTATTTGATTTGGAGGCTATTTTCAGCCAAAAACGGAGACCAGAAATTATACAATTGTTATTAAAACTGACTCTGATGTGAGAGATCTTATAATCATGTTTTAACATATGAATCAGAGATAGACTTCATTCATCGGGCAAACTTTCAAATGGCTTCGTGGATTAAAAAAAGGTAAAAATGATTTTTCAAAGAACATGTAAACTCCTTGCTCTTTTTCTATTTAGCACAGCCGGTGTGAACATGACTGTGGCAGCCTCTCATAACTTTTCGTTTACAATGCAGGAGGCACCGGTTCGTACAGATACCTCGTCTTCAGAACCAACGCCATACAGCTCAAAAAAATCAGTAGGCGGCCACCTTCTCTCACTTCCTTCCTATCTGTTTCAGTGGTCGATCTCTCCAATAGGGTATGCAATTAAAAAAGCTGAAACAACCGTCCTTCCCTATCTCCTGGAGGGCGAGAGAGGCGATTACGGTGTGTTCCCGCTCTTTGAATTGGGCGGCGATACGGGCTACTCCTACGGGCTGCTGCTTTTCCACAACCGCCCGTTTTACCCAAACCACAGCGCACGGGTTGAGGCACTGTTCAGTTCAAGCGATTACAACGATATAGATTTTGAGTATACAATCAACAGGTTTTTGTCAGACAGGGGGAGATTGGTGTTCGATGCGGCTTTTGCCAACAGGCCAGACCGAACATTTCTTTTCGGTAATGATGCATCCTTTAGCGACAGAACTTTTTACGATCGCCAGGATTTTGAAGCAGCCCTGAGCTACAGTTATAGTTTATCAGACAGAACTTTTTTGTCTTTTAATACCGATTACCTGAGGCGTAAAATCACCAGGAGTGACAGGGTAACAGAGGACAACACTCCTGCTTTTCCCAGTGAATTTCTTGTCAAAAATGCGCTGCTTTCCACCGGCGTAAACTTAGCTATTGACAACGCCAGGGGCATCCCTCGTATCAACCGGGGAAGCCGGTTTATTACCGATCTGCAGTGGAGCCGGTCACTGACGGATGACCAGTTTAATTATATTAATTACAGTGCTGAGTGGAACCAGTTTATCCCGATTCCTTTCCTGCCCGATGACCGGCGGCTGGCCTTTAAAGGTGAGATTCAAAAAGTTGAGTCACTTGGAGATAAGGAGATTCCGTTTTTTGAAAACCCAAGCCTGGGAAGCTCCCGGGATCTGCGCGGTTTTTCCACCAACCGGTTTCGCGATACCGGCTCCCTTTTGTTTACGCTTGAGTACCGCTATCCGATCTGGGACTTTTCCGATGTGGTTCTGTTTGTGGATGAGGGCCAGGTGTTTAATCATTATTCTGATATTGGCATAAACGATTTTCACACCAGCTACGGGTTTGGATTTCACCTCATTTCAACAAAAGGTTTTGCATTCCGGTCAGAGTTCGCCTTCAGCCGGGAAACCTCACGATTCATTCTACTAATTTCTCCCAATTTTTGATCAAACCATTGAAAATACTCAATCTGTATAACCATTCACCTGGCTCGCTGCCGGCACTGCTCCTTGTGGCCGTATTGCTGGGTGGCTGCGCGTCATCAAGCCCATACACAACAGGGGCGGTGAAAACGTTTGATCCGGACACCTCCCGAGTTGAGCAACCCGGTGAGGCTGAATCGTACCAGTACTGGGACCGGATTGACAACACCATTTTCCATCAGATTGAAAAGCCGCTTGACCTGAACCGTGTCTTCCGTTTTGCAGGAAGAACGCTTGGGATCTCCGGCGCGAAACAGGCAGATAATATTAACCGTCTTGATGAAGTCCCTGAATCGAGCTGGTACACCTACCGTCACTACTACAACCCGATGACTCACGAAGAACTGGCTGCAGGACCCAACACCGTACAGCCTGATACATCCGGACAGTGGACCATCTTTTCAGCCAAGCTGGAAGGTGCTAATCCCGGCTTTTTTGCAGAAGATTCCAAAGGACACCGTTTCCTGATCAAGTTTGACGGGCCAAACTACCCTGAACTGACCACCTCCGCTGAAGTCATTGGCACCAAAATCTTTTACGCGGCCGGTTATTACGTTCCGGAATCCACAATCACCTATTTTGATCCGGATAAGGTTACGGTTGGGGACGGTGTCATGGTTGAAGAGATGGGCGAGGAACGACAAATGACGCAGGAGGATTACCGGGAAATTATATCCATAGCTGCAAAAAACGAACGGGGTGACGTGCGTGCACTCGCCAGCAAGTTTGTAGATGGTGTGCCGCTGGGCCCCTGGGATTTCCAGGGAACCCGCAGCGACGACCCAAACGACCGCGTCAACCACGAGCATCGGCGTGAAATTCGCGGAATGAGAATTATAAGTTCCTGGCTGAACGACACCGACCGTCGCGATGCCAACACTATGTCCGTCTACACGGAGAACGGGTATATTCGTCACCTTGTACAGGATTTTGGTAATACTCTCGGGGCAAATGGTGCTTCCATTCACTACCCTATTTACGGTCAGGCCTACCTGATCGATCCGCGATATATGGTGACATCAGCTCTTTCACTCGGGCTGAATGTTCATCCCTGGGAAGATATCAACGCTCAGGAATATATCCCGCATCCGTCCGTAGGATATTTCAGGTCTGAACCCTTTCGACCGGGAAACTGGGTGTCGGTCCATCCTATTCCGGCGTTTGAAAACATGACGCTCCGTGATGCGTTTTGGGGCGCCAAACAGGTGATGAGTTTCAGTGATGAGGATATCCGCGCCATCGTTGAAACCGGTCAGCTCAGCAACGGCGACGCGGTAGAGTATCTTGTACAAACCCTGATTGAACGCAGGGATAAAATTGGCGGGTATTGGTTCAGTAAAATCAACCCGATCGATAAATTTGAGCCGGAGCGGCGGGGCGACCAGCTCACCTTACGGTTTACAGATCTTGGGATCGAAAATGGGATCTTCAATGCTGAATCTATCCGCTACAGATACACATTAACATCCACGGGTGGCCAGTTGGTCGCAGAAGATAAGCTGAGTGATCAATCCACTTTTACTGATACCCTGCCCGCAGAAGAAGACAGTGACACCCAAATTTGGATGTATGAAATAGTGACTCTGAGAGATGGAGTGAAGGCAGCGGATAAAAAAGTCACCGTCTACGTGGTGATGGATGAAGAGTACGGAACCCGAATCGGCGGCATTCAACGGCAAGAGTAATCGTATCATTATGGCACAAAAGGTACTGCAGCAACTAAAAAATAACTTCTTCGACATCCGAAAAAAGGAGTGGGCGGATGTTTTGATGATGTCCCTCTATTTTTTCCTGGTCATCGCCGTCTTCTGGGTACTCAAACCGATGAAGCGGGGAATACTTGTCAACCTCTACCAAGAGGCCCCTCTCATGGTGTGGGGAATCAGCTTTGCCGGTGCTGAGGTGGAGCAGCTGGCTAAAGTCGGAAATATGCTGGTCGTCTACCTGTTTGTGATCGCCTTTACGCTTCTCTCGCGAAAACTTCCAAGGCAGCAGCTCAACCTGGTTCTCTGCTCCTTTTTTGCAGGGCTTTTCCTTCTGTTTTCGTTTCTGGTCAGAGATCCCGGCGAGGCCACAGCCTGGTCCTTCTACATTCTGGGAGATATTTTCAATTCCGCGATGGTGACTTTCTTCTGGGCTTACACTAATGATCTGTTCAGCGCTGATCAAGCCAAGCGAACCTACGGTGTTGTTGGTCTGGGAGGTATCATAGGTGGAATTGTAGGATCATCCATCGTAGTGGGACTTGTAAGCCAGGTGGGGCGCCCATCCCTTTTGATTGGCAGTATTGTGCCACTGGTGGTCATGACAGGTATCGGCTACTGGGTACACAAACGGACAGGGAAAATGGAGACGAAAACAAGTAAACCGTGTGCGGAGGGCAAGCGCTGCAGTGCGTTATTTGAAGGGGCCGAAATTGTGTTTAAATCAAAATATCTACTCACCATTGTGGGGATCCTCGGCCTCTATGAAATGGTTTCAAACATTGTAGATTTTCAGCTCTCCGCCGTAATCGCAAACGAAATTACCGGGGATGTAGAGAAAGATGCCTACTTCGGTTTTGTGGGCCAGGTCACCAGCATTCTTTCCCTTGTCGTTCAACTCTTTTTTACCAGCTTTGTGATGAAACGGTTCGGGGTTGGGGTGGCGCTCTTATTCCTGCCAGTGGCGATTACATTTGGAGCTATGGGATTTTTGATTGTCCCCGGCCTGCTGTTTGTTACCATTATGTCGGCCAGCGATAACAGTCTGAACTACTCCATCAATCAGTCGGCAAAGGAGACACTTTACACACCGCTAAGTCAGGATGCCAAGTACAAAGCAAAAGCATTTATCGATATGTTTGTGCAGCGCTTTGCCAAAGTTCTTGCCGTCGTTCTGAATCTTATCGTCGCTGCCATGGTTGGACTTGGTCAGGTACACTGGCTATCTCTTGCCACCCTAATAATTCTTATTTTTTGGATCATGCTTGTACGCTATGCGGGCAGAGAATTCAAAAAGAGGGCAGACCCGGAGGATATTCCTCAGGAAAGCTGAATGCATGTTTACGTTAATCAGAATACAAAGAAGTCATCGGATGAGTCTTCATTAAAATTTACCTTTTAACCTTTAGCTTCGTGATTTTTCTAAAAAACTTATCCAACGACCTCAAAAAGCCTCAATTACAATTACGAGCGTAGTTACATCATCTGATCATTGAAAAAACTAATTTCTATATTTTACGATGTCCGGGACAATGAGTGGAAGCCGGTCTTCCTGATGGTGGGATTGCACTTTCTTTTGATGGTGGTACTTTACTTTCTGAAACCTGCGCGCGATAGTTTGTTCCTTGTTGAAACGGGGCCCGATCAGCTTCCCGTGGTTTATATTATCCTTGCTATGGTTTCATTGCCGATCACGTATTTGGTATCTGATGTGCTTGCGAGATTCCCAACCCGTCAGGTCATAGGATGGGTGCTTGGAGTTTTAACGCTTAACTTAATGCTTCTCAGATGGCTGTTCCTGTTTGACCATCCTCTCATTTACATGGCGTTCTATATCTGGGTCGGAATCTTTGGCATCTTGGTGATCTCGCTCTTCTGGCTGCTGGCGAACTCCCTTTTTGATGCGGCTCAATCAAAACGTCTGTTCTCCTTGCTCACACTCGCAGCCATTTTAGGATCTGTCTTCGGTAGTGAAGCATCCAGCCTGATTGTTTCCTTCACGCCGGTCATCACCGAAGATTTACTCTATATCAGTATTGGGCTACTCTTTTTGGCTATCCTCACGCTGTTCCTCATTCCGGATTCGGACCCTGAGGATAGTAAAGCAAGTGAGGTAAATGACCGGTTTGCCAACAAAAAAGAGACTCCCTCGGCGGCAAATACGGTATTTCAGTCGAAGTACCAGCTATTGATTGCAGGCGTCATTGCACTCACGACGGTTGCAACTACGTTCACCGACTACCAGTTTAAAGTGCTTTCATTTAACGCCTATCCCGAGACAGAAAACCTCACTGCGTTTATTGGTACGTTTTACGCCGGCATCAGTCTTGCGTCTCTCGGTATCCAGGTACTGTTTTCATCTGGTATCATCAAAAAATTCGGTGTTGCCGGGGCTGTCTTAACCCGTCCGCTGGGAATGATGCTTGGGGGTATTCTCATGGCTATAGAACCTGTGTTAGCATCAGTTGTGTTGCTGAATGGATTTGACAGCGCCACAAGGTACTCCATCGATAAAACAGGCCGCGAACTTTTGTTTCTGCCGCTATCGCAGCATATAAAAGAGCGCACTAAACTGTTTATCGATCTCTTTGTGGACCGGTTTTCGAGGGGTGTAAGTGGCGGGTTGCTGTTACTGTTTTTATTTCTAGTGGAAACGCCCATTACATTGATTACCTGGGCACTGTTAGTCACGATAGCAGGCTGGATATATCTGGGTTACAGAGCCAAAAAAGAGTACATAGATACATTCAGAACGTCTCTTCAGCGCATGATGGTCGATACTGACAGCATTGAGCTGAACTTAAACGAATCTTCAATACTCCAACTGATTAAAGAACAGCTCAGAAGCAGCAATGACAATCAGGTTCTACATTCGCTGCTTTTACTTGAAAACTCAGACACACAGCCTGTATCCGAAGAACTCCGGATGCTTTTGAAACATCCGAATGCCGATATTCGTCTGCGAGCACTCAAAGAGCTACAAAATTTTGAAGATATTCACTGGATTGAAGATGTGAAAGAGTTGCTCAATGACGAAAGCCCGGAAATCCGTGTAGAGACAATTTATTATCTGTGCATGCATTCTGATGATGATCCCTCCTCTGTTATACAATCTTATATTGAAGGCGATGAGCCAAAACTGCAGTCAGCGGCACTTGGTTGTACCTGTAAGCATGGCGACAGGAATTCGGAAGGTCCAAACCCAGAGCTTTTTGATAAGATTCTTGATAACCTCCCCGAAAATGAGAGAGAACGTACGGTAATAAAAGCACAGGTTGCCGATGCTCTTGGGTTTGTCAATAGCCGATCACTGGCCAGTCACCATCTCTCAAACCTTCTGAATGACGATCACCGCATTGTGGTTCGGAAAGCACTTCAAAGCATAGCCAAGCTAAAACTCGACCGGATGGTACCTCAGCTGCTTCATATGCTTGAAAGAACTGACTATACCCTGGAAGTCAGAGAGGCTCTCGGTTCTTATGGTAATGATTACCTGACCCTGTATAAAAGTAAATTTCTAGATTCTTCCATGCCGCTCATTGTACGAAAACAAATACCCGGCATTTTCTACCATCTGCCAAACGAAACATCGATCCGGCATCTTGAGGATATGATTGAAGCCGATGAGCCGGAGCTTCGCTACCACGTCATCAAAACATTGAATAAAATTCACAGGGAATATCCTGATATCAAGCCCAATAAAGCCCGTATTGAAAGCTGTCTCAGATCCGAATCAAGCAACTATTTCAACCTACTGGCCATCAAGGCAATTCAACCTAAAGGCAGACCCAACAGCATCCTGCTCCGTGCACTATCAGAAAAAATGGACCAGACACTCGAACGCATGTTTCGCCTACTCGGGCTCGTTTACATTCAGAAAGATTTATACAGCTCGTATCTTGCTCTTAAAAGTATTTCTTCCGACAAACGCTCGGCTGCTGTGGAGTTTATCGACAACATACTTAGCTCTGAGCATCATAAATACATCTTTCCGATAGTTGATGACATCAGCGAACAGAGGAAGATGGAGACTGGCTATGAACTTTTCAACATTGAAAAGGTGAAATACGACCAGGCGCTAATCAAGCTTTTTAATGATAGTGACCGCTGGCTGAAAACATGCGCTATTTATAGCGTTTCGCCTGTTTGTCCCGCGAACCTGCAGAAACGGGTTGATGAGTATACGCGCTCGGATGACCCCATTTATCGAGAAACTGCCGAGATGGTTCAGGAACGTAACCGGAGGCGTAACGGCACCAAAGAATCTAAATCAAACAGTCGCTAAACGTAATGAAAACAACTATTGAATGGGTCATTTTTTTGCAAAGCCTTGAACTTTTTGCGGATATACCCTCCGAGCAACTGGCCCAGATCGCAGGCATAACAGAATATGTGACGCTTTCGAAAAACGATGTTCTATTTAGAAAAGGCGATAAATCTCAGCATCTCTATCTCTTAATCGAAGGCTCCGTAACAATCACCCGAAACGGCGAAGAGAATAAAGAGTTTGACGGGCCTGAATCACTGGGCGTTTGGGGATTTTTTGATGACGGAGATCGTCTGTTAACCATCACCTGCAGCACAGACTGCCAGTTCCTGCGAATCGACCGGCTTGATTTCTTTGACCTACTGGAGGACCGGGTAAACCTGAGCCGCGGTCTGCTGAAGTATTTTGTGAAACGAATCAGAAAACTCATAGAGGTATCCGATGAAGTTATTTAAACCGAACAGCACCATTCATGTAATGACCGGACTTCTGCTCCTGTTTGCTGTATCATCCTGCAGTAGTACAAAGTACACCACCGCCGGCAGTGAGCAAGAGGTCGAAGCCAGCGATGCAGAACAGCAGCCTGATGACTACATCTACTCACTTTTTTTGATTGGCGATGCGGGCGATGCAACGCTGAATCCGCTCTCGGGATCGCTAAAGGCGATGGGTGAAAAACTTGCGGAAATAGACACAAGCGGCGCCGTGGTCATTCTTGGAGATAATATCTACCCTCACGGTCTGCCACCGGAAAATTCAGAGCGCCGCCCTGCCATCGATGAACGTTTGATTGCTCAAATAGAGACGGTCAAAGATTTTGGTGGTCCGGTCTATTTCCTCCCTGGTAATCACGACTGGGCATCGTCCGGTGAAGAGGGATTGGAGTACATTCGCCGGCAGGAAGCATTTGTTGAAGAGCATATGGACCGTGGCAACACCTTTCTGCCTGATAACGGCTTTCCGGGCCCGGTGTCTGTCACGCTGATGGAGAAAAACACTGTCCCCGGCGTCGACTACTCCATCGGGCTGGTGATGATGGACACCCACTGGTGGATTCATCCCCATGAGAAACCGCTGCCGGAAGGAGCTGAAACCGAAGAGCAGGCCAAAGAGATTGTAATGAATAACCTGGCTGAACAGATGCAGAAGTTTAAAGACGATGAGCTGGTTTTTTCAGCACACCATCCGCTCTACTCATTTGGCCGCCATGGGAGCAAGTTCCCGCTGAAAACACATCTTGT
>JAWLEH010000191.1:0-4535 GCA_041686215.1 Balneolaceae bacterium
TGCAGTGCGAAAAACATCACAACACCGGCCAAATAAGGAAGGTAGGGTAAAAATCCGGTGATGGAGTCCGTGTCTTCGAAATTCGTGCCGTACACGTTCTGCTTGGCTACCCGAATTCTGATCTGGTCGTTTCGCGGCTGGATAAGAACTCTGATCTCCTCGGTTCCGTATTCATTCATTTTTTTCCACTCAAGGCTTTTGCCCGTTCGCTTCACTTCACTTTGCCGGTCAGTGTCGAGCGATGCATCGTGCATGATGTTATCCATCCAGTTCACTTTTTCGTGAGTGGCGTTGTAGCGATGGTTCAGATCGGCAATCACGAGATCGGCTTGTTCGTCGGTAAACTTGCCCGTGACCCACTGCTCAGCAATCACTTCGTTATTTTTAACCGTTGATGTCTGATTATCCGGTTTGGTTGATGTAGATAGTTCTCCGGCCGCTTTTCGAACGTTTTCGGGATCGAGGCCCGCATCGACTGCAATCTGCGAGAGTTCATCGAGACTTAGTCCGGGGGCGCTATCAATAGATTCAAATTCTTGCGACTGCTTTGATTCAAGCTCGGCCGCACGCTTGAAAATCCTGGCAACCTCTTTTTCACTATAATTCTCTTTAGGCATTGCTCATGGGTGTTAATTCTGATGGTATTCAGAAAGTAACAAGCTACGGTTAAAATTCAATTCAGTTGCGGTTATTATTCTTTTGAGATGTGTAGTGTAATTTACCCGCGCCATACTGAAAGCGCTAACTAATCAATATGTGCGTTGTAATTTTTCTGTTCATTTCTGGTACAATGAGATGTCTCGACTCCCGTTTTATGCTCTCATCTCCGTTACGCTGCTTTTGAAGTCTAATTCGCTTTTGCAACAAAATGAAATCAAGTATGGGAAGGTCCACAAAAGGGTGCTGTTTACTCCATAGCCGGGGTGGTGGGTTCTATTATTAGATGCAGTGCATGTATTGAGACTGAGTACTGAAGAAACCGAATGAACACTCATCAAACAAACGCACTTTTGCCCGTCAATGCACGACCAACAATGAGTGAGTTAACCTGCTTTGTTCCCTCGTAAGTGTAGATGGCTTCGGCGTCGGCAACGAAACGGGCGACGTTGTACTTCAGTAAAATTCCGTTTCCGCCAAGGATTTCTCTTGCTTTTTCTACCACGCTGCGGGTGTGAGTGGTGCAGCTTACTTTGGCAAGTGATGCCTGTTCGTCCGTCATTTCACCTGTATCCTGAAGTTGGGAGAGTCGGAATGCCATGGTCTGCATAGCGGTCAAGTCACTGAGCATCTCAACGAGCAGATCCTGAACCAGCTGAAAAGAACCGATGGTTTTTCCGAACTGCTTTCGTTTGTGGGTGTAATCTACGGCGTATTCGTACGCGCCCTGGGCACATCCCACGGCTTGCCACGCTACGCCGGCGCGGGTGGCGCGAAGCACTTTGGCTGTATCTTTGAACGAGTTGGCATGGTCGAGTTTATTTTCGGCGGGAACCTTACAATCTTCGAGATAGATTCGTGCATTTTGTACGGTGCGTAGGGCCATTTTATCCTTCTGTTTTTCGGACCTGAACCCGGGCGTGTTGTTTTCGACGATGAAGCCTTTGACCTGCCCGTCGTCCACGTCCTGCGCCCATATGATGGTGATGTCGGAAAAGGTGCCGTTGCCGATCCATTTCTTCTCGCCGTTTAAAACCCAGTGATCGCCCTCTTTGCGGGCTTTTGTCGTGAGTCCGCCCGCTACTGCTGAGCCAACTTTTGGTTCCGTAAGCCCAAACGCGCCGATCAGCTCCATGGTTCTGAGTTTTGGCAGCCATTTCTGTTTTTGTTCCTCCGACCCGCAAAAGTAGATGGAGCCCATCACCAGTCCGCTCTGAACACCGAAAAAAGTACTGATGGATGCATCCACACGAGCCATCTCAAGTGAAATAATTCCCTCCATCAGGTATGAATGATTCATGCAGCCGTAGCCTTCAAGCGGGAGACCGCAAATGCCGAGATTGGCCATTTTGGGTATGAGATCGTGGGGAAACTCACCTTTCAGCCAGCAATCGTTGGCTATTGGCCGGACCTCATCCTCCATGAACTGCCGGACACGCTCCTGCAGCTCGCGTTCTTCGTCGGAGAGCAGATCGTACAGTTGATAAAAGTCACTTTTTATCTCCGGCGGGTTATACTCTTCGGCCCCTGATTCGAGTGTTCGTTTCAAATTTAGCAGCTGTGCTTTATCCATTTTGGATAGAGATTCCAGCATTGTTCCCAAATCAATATGTTCAGCGACAGCGCTTAGTTTATCTAAGTCAACATTTTTGATGAGGTCGAGGATGGAGCGATCGTTATCAGCCATAAGAATGAGTATTGAGGTGCGTTGAGATTCAGGTTTAAAGAATTAACAATTATCCGTTTGATGACGATCATTTAAACCAATTAACCCGACTCATCTAATGTCTCTCAACACCCGGCTGGTCTTTTTCAGGGTAGGAAGGCTACCGCCGAAAAGTGACAGAACTCTAACCACAACGTTTTCTTTATCACTCTAATAATATTTCGGGTGCCATCGGTCTGAAGCCACTCGGGTGACCCCTTCACGTGCCCAAAAAGGCTCACGACTATGTCTGAGCCACTAACGGTCTTGTCTATATCCTCGTACTCAAGAACGTCACCTTGCATGACCAGAAGTGAAGGATCCTGCAAGTTTAGCTTTGATGGTGATCTGACAAGAGCTTTCACGCTGTGGCCCTCTTTCAGGGCTATTTCAAGAAACTCTTTCCCTGTTTGTCCGGTTGCTCCAAAAAGTGCAATATTCATAAGCATGTGAGTTGTTAGTTGATAGTTGTTTTATAAAATCTAAGCAACCGCGTAATTCCAAGTTCATAACCTTGAGGTAAGTAAAATGGCCGGTCAATCTGAATCAATTAAACTTACGCCAAAATGCCCAATATGAACCACGCTGGACCTGCTGGGCGGGAAGTGGCGACTGCTCATTATTCAGGTACTTGCGGAAAATGGTGGCGGACGGTATCGGGATATAAAACAATCCATACCCGGGATAAGCGATAAAGTATTGTCTGATGAACTCAGAGCAATGGAAGAGAATCTTCTCATTGAACGAAGGGAAGATGGGTCGAAATTGTTGTCTTACGTTAACAGAACTTGGCAGAGAGGCTCGAACCCTGATCAAACCTATGGCGCGTTTTGGGCAGGTATATAAAGATAAAATTGGCCTTTAGATTTCTTGAGGTGAGTTTTATTTCCATTAGTGAGATTGTAAATGTGTCATGATCTGCCGTTGTTGGAATCTTTTTTCCCGGTTCACTTTTTGGCAACTTCCTGTTCAATAAGGAATTGTTTAAATATATCTGTATCCCTACAGCTGTGCAGGGATCTCCGAATTTAGTCCAGAACGCGGACTGTTTTGGCGACAATAATTGGCATTTCAAAACCCAAACCCACCCCTGACCGCAAAAGAATAGCGTTGCAATCTTTTGCTGGTCTATCCCCTCCCGATAGGGGAGGTTGTTTGGAACCAGATTAATAAGTTATACCATCATAAGATATTTGCAGAAATGGGAGATGCTACGCCACAGCGTGGAATGCCGCCCTGCCGAGAACCCAATCAACAAATAACCAATACACCAATAACCAGCTTAGTGGATATTCCCCATCAATTTCTTAATGGGTTTATTAAACAGCAGAAGCACTAAACCACCGCCAACGGTTGTCATCACAATCAGCCAGAAAAGATCGGGCAGGAGGGATGGGTCCGCCTGGATGGCTTCGTCATTAAACTGGCCGGCAATACGTCCGGCAATCAGGTTGCCAAAGGCGATAGACATAAACCAGATTCCCATCATCTGCCCCACCAGTTTTTTTGGAGAGAGTTTTGTGACGGCACTCAGGCCTACAGGGCTCAGGCAGAGTTCCCCTGTCGTATGAAACAGGTAGGTCATAATCAGCCATGTGGGGAGCACCTGGTTTCCGTCAACCACATAATAAGATGCAAACATCATCACCAGGAAACCGAATCCGAGAAAAATCAGTCCAAGAGCAAATTTAACCGGGGTTGATGGTTCCAGGTTTTTTCTTGCCAGCCATACCCACAACCATCCAAAGACCGGCGCAAGGGTAATAATGAAAAATGCATTTACGGATTGAAGCCAGCTGGCGGGCATCAACCATCCAAAAATGTCGCGATCGGTGTAGCGTTCCGCAAACAGGTTCAGGGATGAGCCGGCCTGTTCAAACCCGGACCAGAAAAGCGCGGAAAAAATAAACAAGGCGGCAATCACACCAATCTTTTTCTGTTCATCTGTGGTTAGGTTTTCGGCGATATAGACATAGATGAAGTATGCAATCACCAGCAGGAAAATGACGATCCCTGAGGCGTCGGCCACGGCAACCGGGTTGATGGTAACCCACCCGAGAGTAACCGCGGCAAACGCAACAATTGATAAGATACCCGTGATCCATAGCCCGTTCCGGATTCGCCGAAACTGTTTTTGCTGTTTTTCGGTGTCTTCCGCTTCTTCAGGCTCCAG
>JAWLEH010000192.1:0-4515 GCA_041686215.1 Balneolaceae bacterium
AGGTTTAGTGAGAATGGAATTGGCGTAGTACCGTTTGGCAAGCACACGATCAGGGCCACTTTTCACTTTCAGATCTCGGATCAGGAGTTTGAGCAGGTACTGGAATTTGTACAGTCGGCCAGTGACTTAGCAGATTGATTTTTCAAATGCTGTATTTCTTCTTCAACCAAATTATTGATTGTCAAATGTTGTCATTCCGGCCCTGAGCCGAAATCTCCCATTCATGCTCAATCTGTAAATCCTCTCGTTGGATAACTTTTTATTTCAGGCTTAGATAGGAGATACCGGATCGGAGTCCGGCATAACTTTAAAAAATCCGAATTATAAAGCACACAGGGTGAATTTCTGGCGAAATTTTCAGGTTTTTCTGCTCCATTTTCTGTATCACACACCCAAAAAGGGACACCCTGTCTTGCAGGGTGTCCTGATCGGATAACTATACGTCCGGATTTAAATTTGAAATTCTCTTTCTTATTGGATCCTGTACGATCTTTGATAGCTCCGTCCTGATCGGAGATCACAACTTCGAACCGGCGATTTTGCCGGCGGCTTTCTTCGGTGGCGTTACTGGCTACCGGGTGCTGCGTACCATACCCGTGGATGCAAATCCGGTCTGCCCGTACTCCCTTACTCATCAGGGCGCTTTTTACATTATCAGCCCTGTTAGCTGACAGGGTCTGATTGAACGCTTCCGACCCGATACTATCTGTGAATCATTCGATCAATACCTGCCGCCCGGGATATTCGTTCAGAAAGTCACCAAGCTGGTTCACGGTTTGCAATCCGCCCGTTTTCAGGGTGGCCTTACCGAAATCAAACAGCACATCGCCCAGCGTAAGTACCAATCCCCGGACAGTAGGCCGTGCTTCGAGCTCACTCACTTTTTTCGCCAACTTTTCGGCTCTGAGCCTTGACTATTCCGCGCTAAGGCGAGCGGTTTCGGTGCCAGCCCGGGCTTCGGTTGCTGTTATCCGTTCATTCTTTGCCTCTTCAAGTGCACGGTCAGCTCGTTGTTCGGAACGCTTTGCGTCTGCACGGCGCACATCCAGCATTACCTGCTGACGTTCGGTTTCTCCCCGGGAGATTTCCTGCTCTGCAGCTTTCAATAGTGCCGTTTCGCGGGCTATCAATGTTTTTTGTGCCGCCAGGTAAGCGAAGTGATCCACTTCGGTCTTATCGGCTTTTGATTCCCAAAGAGTGGTTCTTTTTTCAAGGGCTCCTTCAGCCTCTTTCAATTCAACTGGAGCCAGTCTGACGATGGATTCCTCGTTGTGTGCTACCTCGTAACTTTCACGCGCATCATTCAGCAGCGGATTATTTGCCGGCGATCCTGCACAGCTTATCATTAAAAGTAAAAGCGGCAGAATGGCATATATTGCGGGCGATAGTAACCATTTGTTAGGTGCTATTGATGATTTCATAAGGTAAACACTCTGTGTTCTAAATGTGTTTTTCTTCAAGTTCTTCTTTAAGTATTCGAATGCTTTCCCTCAGTTCTGCAGCCGCTTTCTGCGATTTGGCCGAACGTGCTTTCACCTGCGCCAGCTCGGCATCAATTCTGGTATGCTCCAGCAGACGTATGGCTTTTTCATATTCTTTGTCCTCCACGGCATCACGTGTCTGCTGAAGTTTAATTCCGGCATCTCTGAGTTCAAGTGGTGCGAACTCCTGGGCACCAACCTGTTCGGCCTGCTCAATCACCATTCGTGTTTCTGTGAGCTACTGTGTAGGAGGGTTTGTTGTGCCGCAGGCAGCAATAAGTGCAATGCCAACAATCATTGGCAGAGTTTTTAGATATCGAATCATTTTAAACCTCTTGATAGATGTGTTGTCCGTCTGGAACCAGAGGTTTTCTGCAGTTCGTTCAGCGTCCATTATTACCTTACAAGTTACCTAACTTCCACATAGAAACTACTACTGTGTGTTGCGAATATATAATGCAACACCCGGTACACTTGTGTAGAAGTTTTAGCCAAATCTACAGGTTGTGTGTGTTCATAGAACACCTCAAATAAAGAGATGTCCTGTGCATTCAAAAAAGTTTTTTAAAGGAATATGAGAAGATTTTGAATCGTACTTCGCTAATAAATAAAACAAAGACAGACGTTTAATATCCTCATTCTTGAAAGAGGAAAATTTATTGAATTGGAATTTAAAGCTGTTTTTAAAATTTTTAACTACTCAGGCGATCGTATTTGAAGCGAATAGCGGAATATATTGGATTCATTCTTTTGATTCTGACTTGTTTTCTTAGTGAGGGGAACGTTTTGTTCGCTCAGGAAGGATCATTTTTGGATCAATCGAACCTTCGTCCTCTTACAACAGGGGGTAGCATTGGGTTTTCTGCCAGCGCCTATGCCGTGGACGGTATAGATAACCGCCGATCCCCGGCAGTGGTACAGGCCAATGCCAATATGAACTTTTCGGTGTTTGGATTAAGATCCGGCCTTAATCTGAACTATTCCACCGATGATACCGGCTTGCGCCAAAACATGAATAACCTCTCTTTTAACGCAACCTGGAAATGGCTCAATGTTCAGGCGGGTGATGTAAATTCAAAGTTTTCTCAGTATGGATTGAATGGCACCACCATCAGAGGCGGATATATCAGAATGGAGCCGGGTAATTTTCTGCTGGAACTTACCGGGGGGCGATCTCAGCGCGCTGTTCGCCCAAGTATCGAGTCGGGATTCAGGCAGCCGGCATTTGAACAGTGGGCTGCTGGCGGAAAGGTAGGCTTTGGTGATCCTTCGTCCAGCTATTTTCATTTAAGCAGTTTCTATGCAATCGATGAAAAGTTATCAATTAATAACTCAGTTATTGAAATCACACCGAGAGAAAACCTGACGTTAACCCCGGATTTCCAGATTGACATCTTCAAAGGACGCCTGACAATTGGCAGTGAAGTTACAGCCTCACTTTATACACGTGACCTCAACAGCGGCAGTTTCTCTTTGGAGGAAGCAGGTGTTCCGCGATTCTTCTCGTCATTTTACACCCCGAGGTCGAGCAGCCGCATTAATTATGCCGGAACAGCCAACGCTAATTTGAACCTGGATTTATTCAATCTTGGATTGGGATATGAAAGGGTACAGCCGGGATTCAGATCTCTGGGCCGGGGAAGGGTACGGGATGACCAGGAAAAAATAAACATCAATCCCGCCCTCCGTCTCTTGAATAACCGGCTCAACATCAGTTCAAATATTTCCCTTGGGCGGGACAATTTGATGAATAATCGCATACAGACGCAGCGTAATTCGAATATCAACAATAACATACAGATTGTCTTCTCCGAAACAATTAACCTGAATGTTATCTATGGGCTGATTTTAAATAATGTTTCGTCTGAATCTATCAATGATGAAATTCCCGGAAGTGACCAATCGCAAATCTCGCATAACCTGATGCTGCAGCCCGGCTTTACTTTTCGGGGAGATAAGTACACTCACAATATCTCAATTACAGGCGGCTACCTGACCATTGAAAGTAAGTTTGATAATCAAAATCAAACATCAAACAGATCATTCTCTTCCAAGTCGATCACCTCTGCTCTTGGGTATACGATAACAATGCCCTCCGGTATGTCGGTGTCATCCTCTGCCAATTATCTGACCAACCAATCAGGCGACATGGAAATCCAAAACCTTGGATTTAACCTGGGTAGCAGCTACTCATTTTTTGATCGCAGACTAAGTATAGGTGTGAATGCCGGATTCAGTAACAACTCAAGCGAGCGGGAAAATTCAGCCGGCAATAGTACCACAAACAAATTGCAGCAACTCTCGGGAAGCCTGAATTCCAGCTATCGTCTGACAGGTAAAGATTCATTTTCAATGACGATGAGAACCCGCAGTAACAGGGTGATTCAGGGAGGCGGCAGACAGTTCAGTGAATTGGAAGGCACCTTTCAATATCAAAGAAGATTCTAACCAATAAATGATTTGTAATGAAATACAGGGTACAAAAAAAGTATGCATTATGTGTGAAAAACGCCCTTTTGGTTGTGATGGGATCTTTTGCCGTCTTGTCATCTTTGAGCAAACCTTTGCAGGCTCAAAGTTCAACGCAGGTGAATATTGTTGGAATTCCACCAGTCATTTCATCGCCCTATGCCGATGACATTGAGAGCAAGTTCAAAAGCGGCCAGTATCAAGTTATATTTAACTACTCAAATTTCAGCAGCCAGCCGGTTGATTTTGTATTTGATGTGGCATTAACCCGGAACAACCGAACCCTTTTTGAGATTACGTCCATGCCACGGGCATATACACCGGGAAGTTACGTTTTTACATCCTTTTTTGAGGAGGTTCAATTTCGAGAAACATCAGATGAAATCCTGAGCCAGCTTAACAGAGACCTGAAAAACCAGGTGATCCAGTCCGGCTCTATGCCCGAAGGAAACTACTCGCTTGAGATTAAAGCAAGGCCTTTTACCGGAGAAAGCGGTATAAACGCCATCCAGGGATTGTCTGTGTTTTCGGTTCGGTATCCGCAGCCGCCCATTCTGATTTCCAT
>JAWLEH010000007.1:0-17332 GCA_041686215.1 Balneolaceae bacterium
ATCAAAACTTGGTAGACTTGAATATACAGACCTCTCGAACACCTTGTCAAGCATAGAATAAAATAGTCCAAAAAAAATGAGGACCACAAAATCAATTGTGATCCTCTTATCGGGATGGTGATGGGATAAAAAGCTGAACTGCTTATAAATTGTTTTCGATAGCGTCAGTAACCTGCTTGTCCATCGGTTTTACATTACTTTTAAATCTTCTTACGAGGTTTCCGTTCCGGTCTACTAAAAATTTCTCGAAATTCCATTTCACTTCACCTGTAAAATCTTCATTTTCAGCAGTGGTCAGATGCTCGAACAGTGGATGGATATCATCACCTTTTACAGATACTTTAGAGAACATTTGAAACTCAACTCCGTAATTCACCTCACAAAATTCAATAATTTCCTCTTCTGACCCAGGTTCCTGACCCCCGAAATTGTTTGCAGGAAACCCGAGAACTTTTACATCCCGGTCACCGTATGCATCGTGTAGTTCCTGCAGGCCCTCATACTGAGGTGTGTAACCGCATTCCGAGGCTGTGTTCACAATCAGCAGCACGTCACCGGCGTAAGAACCGAGCGTCAACTCTTTACCATCAATCGTATTTAGTTCGGTTTCGTAAATCGGATTCGTTTCCGTTGCGGCTATTGTCATTAAAAAAACGGGAATTAATGTGAATATTTTTACCTTCATATCGTTCTATTGTAAGTTTTGCTTATTAAAGCATATAAATAGCTAAAGCATTCCCCATTTTGAAAATAATTACAACTTTATCGCTTTTCTTCATTCTCGCTGTTCCATGCTCCGTATTCGGACAGATGTTCTCCGTGGGTGACACTGAAGAACGAACGCCAGCGCGCCTTCAGTCATACAGCACAATTGGTCTGTCATGGGAGCTGGGTGATTTTGACTTCACCGGTAGCCTGGACCCTCAAACCGGGCCTGAGAATCCGGCGCAAACCAACAGCCGGTCAGATTTTGAGGACAGTATACTACGGTTCCGTTTCGAAAACCCGGGTATTAACCTTTCCCTCGGTCTTGGGGGGAGCTTAACCGGTATGGACGATCAATCCTACGTCAATATTAACGCTCTTCTCTATAATGATTTTCCTCTTATTCGAAATCAACGGTTTGTTTTAGGACTTCCGCTGCAAATTGGAACGGACTTAAAAAGTGTTCAATCCAGCCAAACTGACAATGGATTTCAGCAGAGTTCATTTGTATTGGGTACCGGGGCAAGTGTTCGGTACCAGATAAACAGACGGGTAGGGATGTCCCTGAGAGCCACACCCAATATCGGATTCAGCTTCTCGCAAGGGAATCTTTTCGGAGGGAGTCTTTTCCGTGCCATGTCGGAGGCTCGCTTCTACTTCCGCGAAGTGTTGGGTTCCCAGTCTTTAGTATTTGGATATGACTTTGACTTCCGGGATTATAATATTGAAGGGTCACAGAACGACTACCGGTATCTTTCTCATGCTATCACAATAGGAATTGCATTTTAACAGCGAGCTGAATGAAAATTGAAAAACTGCTCCTCGAACTGGAATCTCTTTGCGAAAAACTGGGCTACACCATCCGTAAAGAACGCGGAAGTTTCCGTGGCGATCAGTGCATTATAGAAGGAGAAATGCTGGTTGTGATAAATAAAAATAAACCTCCGCAATCCCAGGCAGCCATTCTTGCGAGAGTTCTTCGGGACGATCGTACTGAAGATGTATTCATTAAACCTGCGGTTCGCAAAGAACTGGAGGATCTCTGGGCCCGTTTCGATCTATTCCGGGAACCAGCTGAAGAAATAGAATCAGACGATTAAATTATGAAATGTACGTTTTTAGGAACCGGAACATCGATGGGGGTACCGGTTGCGGGAGGGTTTGGCAGCGACAAAATTAGCGGGGATCCCCGCAACCAGCGCTATCGCTGCTCTCTTTGGATTGAATCCCCGGAAACTTCCGTAATTGTGGATACCGGCCCTGAATTCAGGCTTCAAACCATCCGCTCGAATGTAACACAGATTGACCTCGTGCTTATTACACACGAGCATATGGATCATATCGCCGGACTTGATGACCTGAGGGCATTTAACTACGTTCAAAAATCTTCAATTCCCCTCTACACAAGCTCCCGGGCTGCCTACTCTATACGTCAGCGATTCAGCTACATGTTCGGCGAAGATAAGTACCCCGGTTCAACCAGCGTAGACATACACGAAACCTCGGAGCCCTTTCAGTTCCGCGACCTGGAAATAACACCGCTTCCCTATAATCACGGTAAAATTGATGTGCAGGGCTACAGAATTGGAAACCTTTCCTACATGACTGACCTGAAATCAGTGCCCGAACAGACCAAAGAGAATGTGAAAGGCAGTGAAGTGCTCATCCTCAGCGGGCTTCGGTGGGCCCCCGTTCATCCCACGCATTTAACCATTCCCGAAGCCGTAGAACTGGCCGATGAATTAGAAATCCCTAAAACCTACCTGATCCATATGAACTCGTATGTGGATCATAAATACAGCAACGAAAAACTGCCCTCTCACGTACAGCTTGCCTACGATATGCTGGAGATTCATCTGCCTGATACAGATTGATGTATGTCAATCTATGATAAAAGCAGTATCCGTCAGCCGCGGAATCTGCGAGATGACACCCTCTTTGGACTGCTTTTAGTAGTATTTTACATATATAAGAATGAGTCCACTTCGAAAAGTCAGATAATGAACTGATGTTTAAAACAAGCTTACATAATGTAGACTTCTTACCCCTCTCTGATTCTTTAGAGAGGGGTACGGGGTGAGTCCGAAACAAATAAACCTGCATTATGTAAGCTTGTGCTACAAATTTTCAGAACGTATGGCTTTTCGGAGTGGAGTCAAGAATCGAACTCAGGTTTATAACGTCATTCTGTACTTCAGGTCAGGTTCTTGCGATCCGGATCCTTCTTAAACTGCTCAACTACTTTTTTCACATCCTGGTCATTGTCCATATTCAGCACCATAATGGCGTCATCCGTTTCAACCAGCGCAATGTTTTCCACGCCAATCAGTACAACCTGCTTTCCGCTGCTACTTTGCACAAGATTGCCCGATGCATTCAACGAAACACTTTCTTTTGGAACCAGTGCATTTTCATTCCCATCTTTGTCAGACAGTTCATGAACAGAACGCCAGCTTCCCACATCATTCCAGCCGAACTCTGCAGGTATTACGTCAACTTTTTCTGCCTTTTCCATAATTCCGTAGTCAACAGAAACAGAGGGACATGCCCGGTAGAAGTCGTCAATATCGTTCCCGGTAAGATCAGAATCGATCAGTTTTTCTGTAAGTTTAAACACCCCTGGCATGTAGGCTTCAAAAGCCGAAAGGATAGTTTTTGTTTTCCAGATAAACATTCCGCTGTTCCAGACATAGTCACCTGAATCAAGAAACTGAGCGGCTTTTTCGGCATTTGGTTTTTCCGTGAAGTTTTTTACTCCGTACGCCTGGTGTTTTCCAGCCTTTTTTTCATCACCTTTATCATATTGAATGTATCCGTATCCGGTTTCAGGGCGGTTTGGTTTGATCCCAATGGTCACAAGTGACCCCTGCTCATCCGCAAGTTTTGCTGCGCTTTGCAGAACCGATAAAAATTCTTCCCTCATCTCAATCCTGTGGTCAGCCGGCAGAACAACCATCGTTGAGTCAGGATCCAGTTTATGCAACACAGCTGCAGCTGCAGCCACGCAGGGTGCCGTATCTCGTGCAACGGCCTCCCCGATTATTTGATTTTCAGGTATTTGGGGCAGCTGATTTTTCACGAAAGATACGTAGCTGTCATTGGTTACAACCAGCACATCCTCACCTTTGATCATTGGATTCAGACGTTCTGCGGTTTGCTGTATCATCGTCTGGTTTCCAAACAAATTCAAAAATTGCTTGGGATGCTTGCTCGTACTTTTAGGCCAGAACCGTGTGCCTGTTCCACCGGCCATAATTACCGCGTATATCATCTTGTATCGCTTTAGATATTGGTGTTAATAAATTGAGTAACCGTACAAAAGGTACAAAATCTGAAAGGGAGGGAAAGAGTCAACATGTAATATTTATCCGTTGAGTCCACTCCGAATAGTCATATGTTCTGAAAATTAGTGGCACAAGCTTAAATAATTTAAGTTTTGTACTCCGGACTCACCCTGCATCCCTCTCTAACTAATAGAGAGGGATTAAATGTTTAAATTATTTAACGCGTTTACCGGTTGTCATTGTATTTAAAAGTGCCTGAGGTTGTCCAATAAGGACGTGGTATTGCAGAGATATTTTACATACCGTCATGCCACGCCCCAGCGTGGCATCTCCCGTCTACATCAACAAAAGGAGATCACGCATCGAGTGCGTGATGACACCCTTTTTGGTCCGCTTTTGGTTGTATTTGACAAATTTAATAATCGAACTCAAGTTTCTGCGCCCAACGAGTTAGATGTTGACCCGTTTGAGCCCGACTGAACAGTTAGCTTTGCAGGATATGATTTACCCTGGTAAGCGTAAAACTAAATGTTGTCCCTTCATCGTCACTTTCGATATGGAGGGTTTCGCCATGGGCTTCAATAATATGTTTTACAATGGAGAGCCCGAGTCCCGTTCCTCCTTTTTCCCGTGAACGGGATTTATCTACCCGGAAAAATCGCTCGGTTACCCTGGGAATATCTTTTGGGTCGATCCCAATCCCCGTGTCTTTTGTATATAGAACAATGCGATCTTTATCTTTTTCATGGTTTTTTACACCAATTTCAACAAACCCACCCTGCACATTGTATTTTATCGCATTTTCGATCAGGTTTATGAGCACCTGCTTGATTTGATTCCGGTCGGCTTTTACCTGTAAATTTTTATCGAAATCCGCCACCCGGATCGAAACATTCTCTTTTTGTGATTTATACTGCAGGTTCTCTACCACATCTAACACCAAGTCGCGCAGGTAAATATCCTGGAAATTAGATTTCAGTTCACCGGTTTCCAGTTTTGAAATCTCCATTAGATCTTTTGTGAGATAAGTAAGCCGAGACACATTTTTCATCGCTTTCTGCAGGAATACCTCGTTCACCTCCGGATCGTCCATAGCTCCGTTCAGCAGCGTTTCAAGAAACCCCTGAATGGCAAAGATCGGTGTTTTCAGCTCATGAGAGATATCACCGATAAACTCCTTCCTGTAGTTCTCTATCTTATTAAGGCGCAAGATCTCTTTCTCAACGGTTTTGCTGGCCAATATGAGACGCTTTACTAAAAGATCTAACTCATCTTTTTCTTCTATGCTAACTTCTTCATAATCATCAAAAATCTTTCGCGTAATATTTTTTGATATCCTGTGCAGAAGGTCTACTCGTCGCTTATTTACCCAAATTGTGTAAAAATAGACGATGAGGCCAACAGAAAGCGACCCAATTAATGTATATACAATTATATCCGGAGTGTCGGTTGCCGGGCCAAAATAGAATACAAGCGCGAAGCTTATTGCAGAACCAATAAATGCCGCCACGGCCGTCCGTAACGCAAAAGCAGAAAAAACCGAGCGTTCTGGCGATTCGTTGATCATTCTATTCTTTAAATCTGTACCCAACTCCTTTTACGGTTTCAATGTAGTGGTCTCCCAGCTTCTCCCTGATTTTGCGAACGTGCACGTCTACCGTGCGATCCACAACGTAAATATTATCTCCCCAAACTTTGTTAAGGAGCGTTTGCCGGTCCCTAACTTTTCCTTTTCGGCCGGCCAGATAGTAGAGCAGTTCAAACTCTTTTCGCGGAAGCTGAAACTCTTCATCACCTTTCGTTACAATATATCGGTCTTTATCAATTTCCAGGTCGTGAACCACCAGTTTGTTCACCTCCTCCTCTGTTTCGCTGAATCGCCGGAGGACGGCCTTAATCCTCGAAATCAATTTTGTGGTGCTGATGGGTTTCGTTACGTAATCGTCGGCCCCGAGATCAAGCCCCTCTACCTCGGTTTTTTCGTCTCCGCGCGCAGTTAAAAAGATGATCGGTATGTGGCGGAGTTCCGAATCGGACCGCATCTTTTCGCATACTTCCAGTCCGTCCATTTTTGGCATCATAATATCCAGCAGAACAAGATCCGGGTTTTGCTCCCTGGCTACCTCAAGTGCTTCGATGCCGTTTTCTGCTTTCAATACCTGGAATCCCTCTTTTTTAAGATTGTATTCAATCAGGTCTAACAGGTCTTGTTCATCGTCTACAACTAAGATGGTATGTGTTGACAAAATGTGTGGATTGATTTAAAGAAACTCATAATTTAGCGGTTGCCCGTTTCATCCACAGTATACTAACTGCTTGTTACCAAACTATTACCTTTTCATTTCACTTAGTGCCCGCTTCACAATTTCCGATACATTTGCGCCGGAATCATCAGACAAAATACTGCCAACTACTTTTTTCGCTTCCTGTTTTCTGAACCCAAGTGCTAACAAGGCTGAAACAGCTTCTTCCCGCCGGTCAAGTGTCTGGCCATCTTTGGAAACAATGGACGGCTCCGACTCATCAAACAATTTATCCTTCAGTTCCAGGCACATCCGCTGGGCCGTTTTTTTTCCAATTCCGGAAATCCCAGACAAGGCCGAAGTATTTTGAGTAACTATAGCCTGAATCAGTTCATGAGCCGGCATACCGCTGAGGATCGTCAACCCCAGTTTCGGGCCAATTCCTTTTACCGTAATCAGCCGCTCAAACAGGTTTTTTTCCTTTTGTTCAGAAAACCCAAAGAGCCGCTGATCACTGTCCGTAAAATGATGATAGATAAGAAGGTGAATATTTTCGCCTGCAGCTGGTATCTTATCCAGTGTTTGGGCAGATACTTCCACCCGGTAACCCACTCCAGATACATCAACAATCACTTTTTCGGTGCTTTTGGATGCCAATGTTCCTTTCAGGTATGCAATCATAAAGTTTTACGTTTCTTTGTTGTGCGGGCTAATGCTTTTTAACTCGTTCGGGATTGTCTTCCACAAACGCTGCCCAGCTCGATTTCCTGTTATTTTGATGCGATGCCTTTCTGCCTGATCCCGTTGGCAGGCCTGCCGATTTGGTATGGTGACACCATGCAACCGCAAGTGCGTCCGTGGCATCGTTACTCAGTTTCTCTTCCGGCAACCTAATCATCCTGTTCAGCATAAATGCCACCTGCTTTTTGCTGGCATTTCCGTTACCGGTAATTGCCTTTTTCACCGCCTTTGGATAGTACTCTTTTACAGGGAGCGACTGGTTGGTGATGGCAAGAATAGCAGCCGCCTGAGCCCGGCCAAGCTTCAGCATCGCCAGCGGATCCACACCATACACCGGTGTTTCTACTGCGCACTCTGTTGGCTTGTGGTGCTTGATCAGCTTCGTTACCTCATCAAAAATAAACTGAAGGCGATCGTTGTGATTCTCCATTTTTTCCATCCGGAGCACATCACAAAACTCTGCAGAATAAGACCCGTTATGCTCAACAAGAATAGCCACTCCCGTTGAGCGGGACCCGGGATCAATGCCAAGAATTTTTTTCTCCATAACGTTTATTGCCTCAATTTTAACGATGTGGTGATTTATGATGATGTAAAATATGGATATGAACTTGTAATAGAGTGTCCCCCTTCCCCCGTGAGGGATCCCCATGGGAGAAGGGGGCAATGGGGGATGATTCACTAAGCTTTGTATAACTCAAAAGTTTATAAAATGGATTTGAGTCTTCACTTAACACCCCTCACATTCTGTTCTGAACAAACAGAATGATCTCCCCTCGAGGGGAGATCTTATTATCCGCGACATCGTAAGATGACCGTTCCTAATGCTCTACCTTCATCAATAAGAAATCAACAAATACACCAATAACCAATACACTTATTTTACTATCAGTAAATTAGTATGTGCAATCTAACACTTAAATAATTGATTATAATTACTTTGCGTACTTAGCGAACTTGGCGGTTAATATACTAATAACCGAAATCACTCCTCATCCGCATACAGTTTTACCAGCCCGTCGATCATCTCTTCAGAGATCCCTGAGGAAACAAAACCACCGTCGTGATAAAGATTTTGCATGGTCACCATTCGGGTCAGATCAGAGAAAAGTGTCACACAGTAATCAGCACATTCATCTGCGCTTGGGTTACCAAGTGGCGCGATTTTTTCTGAGAATGTATACATGCTGTCAAAACCCTTAATCCCGGACCCGGCACTTGTTTTTGTTGGCGCCTGGGAAACCGTGTTCACACGGATGCCGCGATCGGCCAATCGGCTCCCGTAATTCCTGGCAATACTTTCGAGGAGTGCTTTGGCGTCGTTCATATCGGAATACTTTGAGAAAATCCGTTGAGCTCCTATATATGAGAGAGCCACAACGCTTCCGCCATCATTTAAAATCTCCTCCTTATCAGCAAAATGGAGCACTTTATGCAGCGAAATCGCGGATATGTCAAGGGTCTGGTTGTACCAGTGGTAGTTTAGATCTTTATATTCTTTCTTTTTCCGAATATTTGGTGACATCCCGATTGCATGAAGGATAAAGTCTACACCACCGATCTCCTCTTTCACCTGTTTCATCAGCTTTTCAACATCCTTTTCATCAGAAACATCACACGGGATGATGGGAGCATTGGTTTCTTCTCCAAGCGTATCAAGGGTACCGAGTCGCAGGGCAATCGGAGCATTCGATAGCACAAAATCGGCTCCTTCCCGTTTGCAGGCCAATGCAATTCGCCACGCAATACTGCGCTCGTCAAGCGCTCCGAAAATAATTCCTTTCTTTCCCTTTAACAGTCCATACCCTTTTTGATCTGACATAGTACACGTATTAATTTATTTTCAGTTGAATTGATTTCGGGCAAAATAACATGTTCAGCCATCACATCGAAATGTTTAGAGCTGAATTGTACTCCCGGTAATGCACTTAACATTTGATTCTATTGAAGTGTGCTTCAACGGAATTACAACATGCATATATAAGAATATGGCTGTATCGGTTAACCAGCCTGATAGATTCGGCCAATGTCGTTAATAACTTCCGTCACCTGAGGAATATTCAGTACATACTTCAGGTTACAATACCTGAAAGATTTACTGCATGTGATTTCGGTAAATACTGCCAGATCCCGGCATTGAATGCTTTTACCAGAGACGTGAAGCTCACCACCGACACTCCCGGCCGGTGGTTTGATAAATCAGAAAAAATTTATCACATCAGATGTTGATAAAATTGGGGGATGTCCGTATTATTGGAGACTCTGCACTTGTGCATATTACATATTTACTTATTGACTCGTTATGTTTGAAGATTTGTCTTCTAAAATAGAATCCGCCGTTCATTCACTGAAGGGTAAATCGAGGATCACGGATGTCAACATCGCAGAAACTGTGAGAGAGATACGCCGTGCCCTTCTTGATGCTGATGTTAACCTTGAGGTTGCTCGTAAATTCACCGATGATGTGAAAGAACGCGTAATGGGTTCTGATGTGCTTACCAGCGTGAATCCCGGTCAGCAGTTTACGAAAATTGTATTCGATGAAATGGTTACCATCCTGGGTGAGGAGCGTGTAGACCTTACGGTTTCCCAAAAACCGCCAACGGTTATTTTAATTGCAGGTCTGCAGGGTTCAGGGAAAACAACATTTTCAGGCAAACTTGCTCGCTATCTGAAGACGGAAAACAACAGAAATCCTATTCTTGCAGCGGCTGATGTTTACCGTCCGGCAGCCATCAACCAGCTAAAAACACTGGCTGATTCTATTGATGTGCCTGTCTATTCCATCCAGCAAAAGGACCCGGTTCGGGTAGCAAAAGAAGCTGTTTCCATGGCAAAAAGCCTGGCGCTTGATACTGTTATTATCGATACGGCCGGCCGCCTGCACGTGGATGAAAAGATGATGGATGAGGTTGCGCGGATCAAAGAAGCTGTAGATCCCGACGAAATTCTGTTCGTTGTGGATTCCATGACGGGTCAGGATGCCGTAAACACGGCAAAAGCATTTAATGAAGCTATCGACTTTGATGGTGTTGTTCTTACCAAACTCGATGGGGATACCCGCGGTGGCGCAGCGCTTTCCATCCGAACAGTGGTAAATAAGCCGATCAAATTTATGAGTACCGGGGAAAAGCTGGATGCATTGTCTCCATTTTACCCCGACCGACTGGCTCAGCGTATTCTTGGTATGGGTGATGTTGTTTCCCTTGTGGAGAAAGCACAAAAACAGTATGACGAAGATCAGGCACAAAAGCTGCAGAAGAAAATCAAATCAGACAAGTTTGATCTGGAAGACTTTCTCGATCAGATTCAAAAGATCAAGAAGATGGGCAATGTCTCCGATCTTGTTGGAATGATTCCGGGAGCTGATAAAGCCATTAAAGATGCCGATTTCAGTGAGGATTCCTTTAAACCTATTGAAGCCATTATTCATTCAATGACTCCCGGGGAACGACAAGACCCCTCTTTGTTGAACGGAAGCCGGCGCCGGCGAATCGCTAAAGGATCCGGCACATCAGTTCGTGAAATCAATGAACTGATGAAACAGTTCACACAGATGAAAAAGATGATGAAAACAATGTCTAAAATGAACAAAATGGGCCGTGCAATGGAAGGGATCAAAAACCTGCCTTTCGGCAAACAATAACCAAATTTAACACACAAACCAACCTGGAGTAAATCATTGATTACCTTACGTCTACAACGAAAAGGAAGAAAAAAGAGACCCTACTACCATATTGTAGTAGCTGACAGCCGCGCACCACGCGATGGACGAATTATTGAACGCCTTGGCCGATACGATAACGTAAGCGAGCAAAAGCTTCTTACCTATGATGAAGAACGCGTAGTTCACTGGCTGAAAATTGGTGCACAGCCAAGCAATACCGTTCGTAACATCCTTAAAGATGAAGGCATTATGTACAAAATGCACCTGATCCGATGGGGTAAAAGCGAAGAAGAAATTGAGGAAGCACTTTCCGAATGGCGAGAAGCTAAAGAAGCTAAATCCGGTGAAGAGGAAGTAAGCCGTAAAGCCCAGCAGAAAGAGTTGCTGAAAGCAGAAGAGAAAGCGTATAAGAAGCAGGTTGAAGAGAAAGCTGCTGCAGCTGCTAAAGAGCTTGAACGCAAAAAAGCGGAAGAAGAGAAAGCAAAAGAAGAGGAAGAAAAAGCTGCTGCCGCTGAAGAGACTGAAGAAGAAGCCGCGGCTGAAAGTGAAACTGAATCTGCTGATGCAGAACCTGAAGCAGAGGAGCCGAAAAAAGCCAAAGCCGATCCTCCGGAACCTGCTGAAGAAGAAGCTTCCGCTGAAGACGACCAAAAAGAAACTGAAGCGAAAGAAGAAGTTAGCGAGCAAGCTTCAGAAGAAAGTGAAGAGAAAACAGAATCCGTTGCTGCTGAAGAAACAGATGCAGATACTGAAGAAGAGGTAAAAGCTGAAACTGCTGATGACTCTGATAAAGAGGAAGAGGAAGAGAAAAAGGCGGAATCAGAAGAAAAAGAAACGAAGGCCGATCCCGATGATTCTGAAGAAGAAAAAGAAGCAGCTGCGGAGCAGTTATCAACCGATATGAATGCTACTGAAGCAATTGATCATATCAAAGATACGCCTCTTGATGATCTTAAAGGATTTGTTCCCGAGGATGAAGACCGGGTAACCGTTCAGCGAGCCTGGGAAAGCAAACAGTCTGAATAAAGACAAACCAGAGAATAATTATGAGTTCCCGAATGAATGAATTAGGACGGATTGGCCGTCCGCGGGGACTCGATGGATGGCTCCGATTTGAACCATCCGATGCCCGAGCGGCAGATTATATTTCTGAAAACCTGATTGTATACATCAAAAATAACCGGTCAGGGTTTCGTCCTCTCAGAATTGAAGAGATTTACACCGAGGAGAAACGAAACCAGACCACGTTCTTTGTAAAATTTGATATGATCACCAGCCGCACAGAGGCTGAATCAGTGAAAGATAAATCCCTTTTTTCAGATCAGTTTGACCTGGAAATCGAATCTGAATATGCTGAAGATGATAAAGAGCCGGATTATACCGGCTATTTAATCCTTCACAATGAAGAAACGGCGGGAACCGTTCTCGACCTGATGCAGAATCCGGCACATTCAATTCTTGAAGTAAAAATAGGAATCGGCACACTGCTTATTCCTTTTGTGGATGAATATGTGAGGTCTGTAGATCACAAAAACAGGCAGATAGTTTGTCAGAATCTCGAACAGTTAACGGACGAGGAACTGTAAGATGCTTCGTATCGACATTATTTCCGCTGTTCCCGCTCTACTTGAAGGGCCCCTGAATCACAGTATTGTAGGTCGGGCCCGGAAACAGGAGCATGTGGAGATAAACGTCCACGATTTGCGGGATTATACGGAAGACAAACATCTGAAGATTGATGATTATCCCTATGGTGGCGGTGCCGGAATGGTACTTTCACCGCAGCCTATTTTTTCTTGTATAGAAGCATTGCAAAAAGAACGGGAATATGACCAAATCATCTTTACTGCACCAGATGGAAAGCCGTTTCATCAAAATGATGCAAACCAGCTTTCTATTAAACGTAACCTGATTTTTTTGTGCGGCCACTATAAAGGTGTTGATCAGCGGGTGCGTGATGAGCTTGTAACAGCCGAGTACTCCATCGGGGATTATGTTCTATCGGGTGGTGAGCTTCCGGCTATGGTTATGACTGACGCCATTGTCCGCCTTATCCCCGGTGTGTTAGGAGATGCTGAAAGTGCACTCTCCGACTCATTTCAGTCGGATTTGCTGGATGGACCGGTGTACACCCGGCCAGCCTCTTACAAAGGGCTGGATGTTCCTTCTGTATTGACATCAGGTGATCATAAAAAAATTGAACAGTGGCGGCTTGGTCAATCCATCAGCCGAACCAAAGACCGGAGACCGGATCTTTACGAAAAATTTGACAAAAATAATTAACGCCAGTAAACAGACCTAAACCAATGGATAAACTTAGACTAATTGAACAAACCGTTATGCGCGATGACCTGCCCGAATTTGTAGCAGGAGACACCGTTGATGTTCACTATCGCGTTCGCGAAGGCGAAAAAGAACGTATACAGCACTTTGTTGGTGTTGTTATTAATGAGCGCGGAAGCGGGGCAAACAAAACCTTTACCGTGCGAAAAATGTCTTCCAATATCGGTGTAGAGCGTATTTTTCCTCTTTATTCTCCGTTTATTGCACAAATTGATGTGAAAAAACGGGGCAATGTTCGCCGTTCTAAACTCTTCTACCTGCGTGAGCGGACCGGTAAATCTGCCCGAATTCGTGAGAAGAAAGCAACTGAAGCGCCAAAGGAAAAATCATAAAGAATATGCTGATCATTCAGCCTTTTCTACCTGTTGTAGCATACAGTACAGGTAGTGTTGAATGATCAAATTCTTTATTTCCTACTCTTATACCTATAAATCATCCGGTTTGTGCAGGACTATCATCCATTGAAAGTTGTAGCTTCTATAATTTTTTTATATCTGCCCTGCTAAATAACTGCTGGCTGGCTTTAGTTCATATCAACCTGCTTAATCATTCAATAGATTCATGAAATTAATCCTGTTTGGACCTCCGGGTGCCGGAAAAGGCACACAAGCTGAACTCATCAGTTCTCACTACAATATTCCTCATCTCTCTACAGGAAATATCTTCCGACGTAATATCAAAAACAGAACGGAACTTGGTAAAAAAGTGAAGTCCATCATGGATGCCGGAGAACTGGTACCTGACGAAACCGTTGTTGAACTGGTTGTTGATGAGCTCGGAGATTCAAAATATGACAGCGGCTATATCCTTGACGGTTTTCCAAGAACAATACCACAAGCAGAAGCTCTGGATAGCCATCTTGAAAAAAATGGCTCCGCTATCGATTTACTCCTTACCCTGGAAGTTCCCGAAGACGAACTTGTCAATCGTATTCTCTCCCGGGATGACGGCCGTACGGATGATACCCCCGAGAAAGTGAAAACCCGCCTTGAAGTATACAGAAACGAAACCAAACCCGTACTTGACTACTACACCAATAAAGGTGTTAACCGATCTGTTGACGGAGTGGGTTCCATTGAAGACATTTTTGATCGTATTAAATCTGTTCTGGATAAGGTATAATACTATTTCAAAATAGGTTTAATCGTACAAAACCTATTACCCTGGGTTCGATTAATAATTTGAATCGGATATAAGGCATTGATCTGCCAAATCAACTCATATGTTGACGCTATGTTATCATATCCTGTCTTTTTAAAACCGATTTTATGAATCCGGATTCAGTATTTTCAGTATTGAGGGAGTAACATCGGCAATACTTTCACTGGATCTGAACGGTTTAGTATTCCCCTTCACAAACAGAGGAACCGGATTCCGGGTATGAGTTTTAATTGAAAGATCTTCCAGGTTTCCGTGGTCGCTTGTAATGACAAGGGTATCCTCCTCACCAAGAGTTTCTACAACATGACTGAGAAAAGGGTCAAGTGTCTGTCTGATATCCTCTGCAAATTTCTGATCCATGCTGTGTCCGGCTTTGTCTGTCAAATAATATTCATACAGTACAAGATCAAAGGTCTTTGTGGCGCTTAACAATCTTTCGGCAGCTGTTTCCGGAGTAATCTCTTCAACATTAAGCCCAAGCTGTTCTTTCCATACAGATTGCGTGATCTCAGCAGTTACAGCTTCTCCACTTACAATATCTTCTACACTGTTTAATCTCACTCCGGCCGATCGTGTCATTAATGTGGTTGCAGTCCAGCGATCTCTCTTTTCTGCTTTTTTGAAAAATATATCGGGATACGCATTCATAAATGTTGGTGAAAAACCAAGTTCTACCACTTTATGAAACAGGCTCTCCTCCTCAAGCAGATATTTTGTTGTGGAATATGGAAAAGGGCCATAATGTTTCCCCGCAATTTCAGATGCATTAACACCTGAAAACAGCGTAGTTTGACCCGTACCGCTTTGTGGCAGCCCGTCTACACCGAGGTTCGCATCGATTGGCCGATAAAGAATTGAATCTGTTTGAACCGGTTCGCAGCCGCTGTGTACTCCTTTGCATCCTGTAAAATGGGAAAATGATTGCCATGCTGAATCTGCAACTGGATTGAACTCACCTTTCTCACCAACACCCACTCCATCTATAAATACAAAGATAACGGACATCAGCGCTCCATAACTAACGTTACCGGTCCGTCATTCACAAGAGAAATGTTCATCATCGCACCAAAATCTCCTGTTTCTACCGGTCCATCGAAGGTCTTGTTAAATACATCAACCATATAATCGTAAAGTGGTTCGGCAATCCCCGGTTTAGCCGCTTCAATAAAGCTTGGCCGGGTGCCCTTCTGCACGTTACCATAGAGCGTAAACTGAGAAACAACCAAGATTCCACCATTCACGTCTGTAACGGACCGATTCATTTTTTGTGCATCATCCTCAAAAATCCGAAGCTTTCTTATCTTTCTGCAACACCAGTCTGCCACCTCTTTATTGTCGGTTTCATGAATACCCACAAGAAGCAAAAGTCCCTGGCCAATCTCTCCAATAATATTACCTGAAACTTCGACCGATGCGAATTTTACTCTCTGTACAACAATTCTCATATGTTGATAAACATGTTTATAACTTCGAATTTTCATGTGGAGAACAGGAAGGTGAAAAATTTACTGTTATTTATCCACAGTGATCCACAAAAGATAGAGATTATACACAACCGAAAAGAATAACTTTTTGTGTCGATAAGTTTATGAATACCCTATGTAAGATACATATCAGATTGTGGAAAATTTTTTTATAACCTATATAAATTATTGTTTTTATTGAATAAATTTTCCACAAATTAATCCACATTCTTTAAAGTAGCCTGCGTATTAGCTGAACAAAAAAGTTATACACATATCCACATGCACTACTACTATACTACAAAAATTAAAATTTCATATTATTTGTATTCTCCTGTGGAAAAGTCAGAGAATTAACCCTTACTGATCTCTTTCTTTCTTTCTATCTTTGATATTAATTGAAAACAAATTAACAGGTTTGACAAAAAAACAGTTTACATACAAAGATTCCGGTGTGGATGTTGAAGCAGGTGAAGAACTGGTCCATTCCATCAAAGATATGGTTAAAGAAACACATGGCGTTTCCGTATTAAGTAATATCGGCGGATTTGGAGGATTATTTAAACCTGATTTTTCTTCCATGGATGAACCGGTATTGGTCAGCAGTGTGGATGGTGTGGGAACAAAACTGATTGTAGCATTTAAATCCGGGATATATGATACGGTGGGTCAGGATTTGGTAAATCACTGCGTGAATGATATTGCCGTTTGCGGTGCCGCCCCGTTGTTCTTTCTCGATTATTTTTCAACCGGTTCACTCGAAAAAAAAGTCGGGTTCCAGGTAATCAGCGGCTTTGCCAAAGCGTGCAGGGAAAACGGAGTAGCGCTGATAGGCGGTGAAACAGCTGAAATGCCGGATATCTATGATAAAGGGGAGTTTGATCTTGCCGGTACCATTGTTGGAGTAGTTGATCAATCAAAATTGATTACCGGTGAAAACATCCAAAAGGGTGATCTCCTAATTGGTTTTAAAAGCAGCGGATTACATACGAACGGGTATTCGCTTGCGAGAAAAGTATTGTTTAGTCATTTTGATATTGACGATACGCCAGAGGGGTTTAATAAAACGATCGGGGAGGAGTTGCTGTCGATTCATAAATCGTACCTTGACACTATTTCTAAACTAAAAAAGCTGGAAGGAGTGAATGGATTTGCACATATTACCGGAGGCGGACTAATCAGTAATACAAAACGCGTGCTACCTGATGGGTTAGAGCTGGATGTTGACTGGAAAAGCTGGGACCGTCCCAAACTTTTTAACCTGATTCAGGAAATTGGAAATGTTCCTGAAGAAGATATGAGACGCACATTTAATCTTGGAATTGGGCTGGTGGCTGTGATTCGTCCGCAAAGTCTGGGAGAAGTGAAAAAAATTGCTGAACAGGCAGATGAATCTGTAATTGAAATTGGAATGGTTAAACAGGGTTGATTAACTATGGCACATGTAAAACTCATTAAAATTGCACACGGCCGCAGCGGTGATAAAGGAAATGGAAGTAATGTTGGAATCATAGCCCGGCATCCGGATGTGTACCCGTTTTTGAAAGATAACCTGACGGCTGAACGTGTTAAAGAGTATATGAAACACATTTGTAAGGGAGAGGTAGAACGGTATGAACTTCCCAATATAGGAGCACTTAACTTTATCCTGAACGAAAGTCTTGGAGGCGGAGGAACCGTATCACTTAAACTGGACGCCCAGGGGAAAACCCATGCATCCACACT
>JAWLEH010000007.1:17432-66513 GCA_041686215.1 Balneolaceae bacterium
TATAGGAGCACTTAACTTTATCCTGAACGAAAGTCTTGGAGGCGGAGGAACCGTATCACTTAAACTGGACGCCCAGGGGAAAACCCATGCATCCACACTTCTTAGAATGGAGATGGATGTTCCGGAAGAATTGCTTTCAAAAGTTGGATAAGCATTTTTCATTCCCCATTCTTAAATATGAGTTATCATACGATCAAGTAAAATGATACTCTGAGCAGGCTTATTCTATTAACCTGAGTCCGATTCTTAAATTTGTCAAATACTACCAAAAGCAGTCGAAAAAGGGCGTTTGTTAAGTTAATTCATCAACAACTATGTCATGCCACACCCAGGCGTGGCATCTCCTGGTTTTGATAAGGACAGTAGATCACGCAACCCCTGCAGGGATCCCTCGGGAAAGTGCGAGATGACGCCCTTTTTGGACTGCTACCCTTATTTTTAATCGAACTCAGGTTTTTATGTTTTTCAATACAAAACTGTAGACAAAAACGAATGCATTCCTCTAAAAAGGCAACTGAAACATCCCGTCAACTCATTTCTTGGTTGGAAAAAAGCGAGTCCTATCCGCATCAGCCAGTATCTGTGACACATGTTCAAACCCATATTTCTCATGTGTTTATGGTGCCTCCTTTTGTGTATAAATTTAAGAAGCCCGTCAATTTTGGATTCCTGGACTACAGCACACTTAAAAAACGAAAGTATTTTTGTGAGCAGGAAGTTGAGCTGAACAGGCGATTGTGTTCGGAAATTTATATTGGAGTAGTTGCAATCAAACAAAATGATAATGGGTATAGTATAGAATCTGAACCAGCTAAAAACTCCAGTATTGTGGAGTACGCAGTTAAGATGAACATGCTGGAGGATAAATATTTTCTTCATTCATATATCAGGAATAACACGCTCACGATGGAGCACCTCGATCGTGTGTCGGATAAACTGGCAGACTTTTATATCGGGCAGTCTTCAGATGATGAGATTACCCGATACGGAGAGATGGATTCAATCCGGTTCAATACAGATGAAAATTTTGAGCAAACGGAGCAGTTTATTGGTGAGACGATCAGGCCCGATGGGTTTGAGGCTATCAACTATTTTACCGGTCAATATTATGAACGGAAAGCTACATTGTTTCAAAAAAGAGTTGAGGAAAAGCGTATTGTAGATGGCCACGGGGACCTTCATCTCGAGCATATTCATGTGGGCCCGGATAGTGTCTGCATTTATGACTGTATAGATTTTAACGAGCGGCTTCGGTGTGGAGATCAGGCTGCAGACCTGGCCTTTTTGGCGATGGATCTGGATTACCATGACCGGTGGAAAGAATCCCGTTACTTTGTGAATAAAATGGCTCAAAAACTCGATGATGCTGATTTAAAGACGATCATTGAGTTTTACAAATGCTACCGCGCGTATGTGAAGGGGAAGGTCAAAAGCCTTCAAAGCACCGAAGATGAAGTGGGCCAGGAAGAAAGGGAGCGGGCACGAAAAAGAGCCAAAGAATATTTCAATCTCTCACTCAGGTATGCGTTGATTGGCTCCCGTCCTTTGGTTCTGATATGTATGGGCAGAACCGGAACCGGAAAAAGTACGCTGGCAGAGCATCTCCGTAAAACGTTAAATATCTCTTCATTTTCTTCAGACCGGGTGCGTAAGAATTTGGCGGGGCTTCCCCTTCACGAGCGTCCCGGCCCGGAGAAACGGAAGGATCTGTATTCGGCGGAAATGTCGCGAAAAACGTACCAGGCCCTTCAAGATCACGCTATAAACTATTTGAGAGATGGTAAGCCTGTGATTCTGGACGCTACCTTTAGTACGCAAACCGTACGCCGGAACCTTATTGAAGAACTTGAAAGGATGGATGCAGATTATGTTTTTATTGAAGCACAGACATCTGATGAGGTTGTGAAATCACGATTGAAATCCAGAGATGAGGAAAATGATAATATTACAGATGCGCGCCTGGAAGATTTTGAGAAATTGGATTCCCTTTTTCAGCCCCCAACCGAGATTAACAGTCTCTATAAGATTGAAATAGATACCGGTTTGGAACTGTCAGATACGATTCAATCACTATATAAAAAGCTAATCGACAGACAATTTTTAAAATCATAAGTGGCTTTACCTCACAGGAATGGGCGACTTCTACCTTTTGGGTCTGCCAGGAAATATTGCCGGCCCCGGCTGTCCAAAAAGTAAACCAATAAACAAATAAGCTTAAATAATTTAGACATTTAAGCCCTCTCTATTAGTTAGAGAGGGCTTAAGGGTGAGTCCGGAAGATAAATCCTAAATTATTTAAGTGATAATCGATAAATTTTTTCCTTTTGGGTTCGCTTCGGATCTCCATTCGTTGAAATGGTTAGGAGATCCCGGATCGGGGTCCGGGATGACATAATAAATAACTTTTCTGCAATACCACTTTTTTTTACAATCTCGAAATTGAATCACTTATCTATTAACCATCTATGAAAGACAATTACAGTGAAGATACATACGAAGCCATCATCTTCGATATGGACGGCGTTATTATCAACAGTAAGGATCATGTAGAAGCATTTTGGATTAAAAAGCTTGATCAGTACGGAATACATATTCCGGAAGAGAAGCGGGAAGAACGGTTTCACGGAAGGCCGGCCCGGCCAACGGTGAATGATCTGTTTGCAGAACTTGATGAATCAACCCGGGAACAGATTATTGAACAGTGTGCGGAATATGATGTATCGGTAGCATCGTACCCGATGATTCCGGGTGTGAATGCATTTATTAGTAAGTGTGTAGAGACGGGAATCCGGGTTGGGTTGGTAACCAGTGCGCTGCCCGGAAAAGTGGAGCGTATGCTGACGGGGTTGAGTTTGCCATCAAATCCGTTTGAAGTGATGGTGACGGCTAACCTTGTGGAAAATGGAAAACCAGACCCTGAATGTTATCTTCTTGCGGCTAATAAAATGAAATTAAATCCTGAGAAAATACTCGTTTTTGAAGATTCGCAAAGCGGCGTCAGAGCTGCATCTAAAGCAGGTACAACCGTTATTGGTGTGAATGAGCAGAAATATACCAACTTGTTAAAGAAAGCGGGTGCTACATTGATTCAGAAGGACTTTACGGACACAAATATACAGAACGGTCGTGCAGGAACTCTTTTGTCAATCATTTGGAAACATAAAAATCGCTCTTTTCGTGTTTCTGTCTGAGTACAAAATTGTTTACTCCTCTCCTGAAATCATCACACCAACAGAGAACCCAAACCTCATGTATGCTTCTCCTTTGAACGTTACCATTGGCGTGATGCCGGCTTTTACAGTGGGATACCACTTTTTTCTGTTCATGTACCTATAACCAACGGTAAAAGTTGCTGCATTGGGTTCAGGACGGGTCCAGTTCTCCTTGTCATAAATCTGACCAATCACGGCACCTGCACCGAGTTCAAGGCTACTTGTGCCTTCACCAACAAAGTAGTTTCCCATGATTACCGAAAAAATAAATGGTGTATCACGAAAATCGTGCCAGTCTTGTCCTGTTTGATTCCGGTCGTTTGTCAAATCTGATGGTACACCTGATATCCCCAGCCGGAAACCGAAATTGTTATCGAATCGCAGGTCGTAATTCATTGAAAAGAGTATACCATTTCCGCCGGCCTCAAAATAGATCGACTGGTCCGGTACACTAAAATCCGTTTGTGGCGCATAAGGAAGCTGTGCAAAGGAAGAGCGGGGTAATACCAGGTATAAGATGATGAATGAACACAGTAATAGTAAATTCTTCGGGACTTGGCTGAAAAATAACATATGCTATACTGTTGATGAATGGTTTTTTCACAGTATGTTTATTGATGATAAAGTAGAGATTTCGATAATGATTGGAAAAAAAATTTTAATCCTCAGCTTATGAAAAGGCTCAAATCAAATAAATCACTGCATCGATTAGATGCTGGGGTTCAATTATTAGTTTGTTTAAAGTTTATGAGCAAGTAAGGTCTGATAAAGGCGTCTATTGCATTTTTTTAGAATTCTGGTGAACACCCCAAAATTTTTTTATCTCTCTAATTACCCTATTCACCATCAGTCCAGTTGGTATGAAAAAATTCACCCCGTGGTTTGTCCGTTCGTTCGTAGGTATGCGCGCCGAAATAATCTCGCTGGGCCTGGATCATGTTTGCGGGAAGGTGGCCGGTATGGAGCGAATCATATTGTGAAAGAGAACTGCTCAATACGGGAACTGGAATCTTGTGCTTTATCGCTCGGCTGATAAAGGATCGCCAGCCATTCTCTGAATCTTTAAGGATGGTTGACAGGGTATCTGCCATTAAAAGATGGTCGGATGTTTGAATTTCGTTAAAAGCAGAAACGATCAGATTCAGCAGCTCTGATCTGATGATACAGCCACCCTGCCAGATCCGTGCAACATCTGCGGGCCATATGTCCCATGAACGATCGTCACTGGTTTGGGTAATCATATAAAACCCCTCGGCATGGCAGACGATTCTGGATGCATAAAGAGAACTTTCCATGTCTGAAAGTATCTCTGCCTTATTAGGACGCAGATTCTGTTTGAAATAGGATTTCTTTTGTGACAAGGATGAACGTAAATCAGTAAGAGATGAGATAAACCGTTGATTAACAGCTCCTGTAATTCCCGGAAGGGGAACGCCCAGTTCAAGTGCAGAAATGGCGGTCCATTTCCCGGTTCCTTTTTGTCCGGCACTGTCCAGAATATGTTCAATAACAGGGCTGCCATCTTGATCCGTAACTTTCAAAATCTCTGATGTAATTTCGAACAGGTAGCTGTTGAGGGATCCGCGGTTCCATTGGGCAAACTGTTCCGATATTTCAATAGCATCCATCTCCAGAACTTTATTCATAAAATGAAATGCCTCTGCGATCAGCTGCATGTCGGCGTATTCAATTCCGTTGTGAACCATTTTAACAAAATGCCCCGCACCGCCGGCCCCAATTCGGGTGCAGCAGGGAGATCCATCAAACGCTTTAGCAGCAATCGGTTCAAAAATGGATTGAATCTGTTGCCAGGCCTCCTGAGTTGTACCGGGCATGAGTGAGGGTCCGTGGCGAGCTCCCTCTTCACCCCCGGAAACACCCATTCCAACGAAATGGATGCCTTTGTCTGATAGCTGATCCACCCGGCGCTCAGTATCTTCAAAATGAGAATTCCCTCCATCTATCAGGATATCCCCTTTTTTAAGAAACGGCTTCAGCTCCTCAATCACACTATCCACCGGTGGACCAGCTTTCACCATGATGAGAATTTTTCGTGGTGATTCGAGGGATTGTACAAAATCAGCAAGTGATTGTGATCCAACAAACGATTTGGATTTACCCTCGTTCTTGATGAAATCAGAAACAATGTGCTCTTCACCAGGAGCAGAACGGTTATAAACGGACACCCGGTTTCCATTCTCTTCGAGGTTTAAAGAAAGATTTCGGCCCATCACACCAAGGCCGTATACGCCGATAGAAGATTTATTCATGACAATTGATCGAATTTAATTCATCAATTTAACTACCGAACAAAATATATAGAAACAAAATATTTTTCGATAAAAGGGATATTGATCTATTTATATAAAAAAACATTATTGAAAGCCCTTTCAGAAAAAATAAATTAGAATTAAATAAAAATTTACCTTTTATTTTATGGTTTCAATGAATACTCATGCTTCAGTATTTGGCTGTAAATGGTTTAATAAACTGTAAAAAACACCTCATTTATCACTGAAAATATCAGTGAGCAAGTGAGGATAAATACGAATCAAAATTCAAACATATATGGGAAATCGATTACTTTCTACAAGAATACTTTTATTCACAGTGACAGTTTTTCTATCCATATTTACCACTGGTTTAGTTACGGCACAAACAGCAACAATCCAGGGAATAATAATAGATAGCGAAACCGGCGAAACTCTGCCTTCTGCAAACGTTTTTATTGAAGAACTCCAGCGGGGTGCATCAACAGATGTGGAAGGACGTTTTGAAATCACTAATATTGATCCCGGTTCTTATACCATTACGTTTAATTTTATTGGGTACAGGGCAACAACGAGAGAAATTGATTTGTCCTCCGATGAGGTATTAGAGCTGGAAGTTGAACTTTCTCCGGATCGGATAGGCCTCGATCAGGTCGTGGTTACAGGGCAAGCGGGAACAGCACGTCAGCGTGAAGTTGGGAGTTCTGTTGGGAGCATCCAGGCAGATGATATCATAGCATCATCCAGCAACGTCGAAAACCTGATACAGGGCCAGGTTGCGGGTGTAAATATACTACAAACCTCGGGATCTTCCGGGGCTGGGGGTCAAATCAGAATCAGGGGGAATGTTAGCGTAAGTATGAGCAATCAACCTCTTATTTACCTGGATGGAATACGCCTCCGAAGCGATCCATTTCCTGAAAATGTGCCCCCGGTAGGTTTTCAGGGAAGAGGAGCTAACGTTCAGGCAACTCCGATAAACGATATTGTACCGGCCGATATTGAGAATGTTGAAATCATTAAAGGAGCGGCGGCAACCACGCTTTACGGATCTGAAGCCGCGGCGGGTGTGATTCAAATTTTCACGAAAATGGGTTCGAATTCCGACAGACCCGTTTGGCACGCCGAGGTAGAACAGGGGGCAAACTGGTTGCGTCCGTTTGGAACAGACGATGAACCCTATCTCTTTTTAGATCCCTGGTTACGGGCCGGCCATAACCAGCGCTACTCACTTTCTGTACGTGGTGGAGATGATGACTTGCAATATTTCGTATCAGGAAATGTGGCTGACGGAAATGGAGTTCTTCCAAATGATGAGGAGAATAAATACGCTATTCGCGCCAACTTTCGGTCACGTCTGAGTTCAAAATTGCTGCTTCGGGTGAGCAGTGGATATACCAGCCATAATATCCAAAATACGGCCTCAGGCAATAATGCCCAGGGATTGACACTGAATGCCTATCGACAGGAGCAAAACTACATTGGTTCCGCTGCAAAAGAGGATATCGACCAGTTTCTGGATTATGATATCAATACCGAAAACGACCGTTTTATCCTGGGCGGTACGCTGATGTATCAGCAACTCGAAAATCTGGATCATGAGTTTACAGTTGGTTTTGATTACGCAGCCAGTGATTTATACCAGTTTCGGCCGGTAGGTTATCCGGGAGCCAGCCAGGGAATTCGTGCAAGCCAAAACTGGAAATTCACAACACTCACCCTTGATTATACAGGGATTTATAACTGGAGAGTAAACCCCGATCTTCGATTTAACTTTGCGTGGGGCGGAGAAACGGTGGAGACCAATGAGATGTCTGTAACCGGCCATGCAGAAGAGTTTCCGGGTCCGGGTGAGCCTACGTTAAATAGCGGTGCCCGAACGCTTGGTTTCGAAGACCGGGTACGGATCATTACCGGCGGAGTTTTTGGCCAGACAATGATTGACTATAAAGATAAGTATTTTCTGACCCTGGGCCTGCGAGTTGACGGAAATAGTGCTTTTGGTGAAGATCTTGGCCTTCAGCCCTATCCTAAAGCCAGCTTATCCTACGTACTGTCTGATGAAAGCTTCTGGAACGACAGCTGGGGAAGCCTGAGACTGCGTGCCGCATATGGCCATGCCGGACGTGCCCCCGGAGCCTTTGACGCTGTTCGTACATGGAGCCCGGTTGGCTGGGGGGAACGGGTAGCGTACCGGGCATCGAATATTGGTAATCCGGATCTTGGCCCCGAGCGCACAAAAGAAACTGAATTTGGGCTGGATTTATCAACATTTAATGATCGGCTGAATTTAGATTTCACATACTACTACCAGCGAACAACAGATGCACTTTTCAACGTACGGCAGGTTCCTTCACTTGGATTTCTGTCAAGCCAGCTTGAAAATGTAGGCGAACTGGAAAATAAAGGAATCGAAATATCTGCTGATGCAACCGTTCTTCAGAAAGAGAATTTTGCATGGATATTGGGATTGAGTTTATCCACCAACCAGAGCGCAGTACTGGACCTGGGCGGTGCATCAAATTTCAGCCTGGATGGAAATCACGGCTGGATCGTAGAGGGTGAACCGGTTCCCGCCATTCGGGGCGACCGAATTACAAATCCGGATGAGGTGGGTGAACCGGTTATAGAGAAAGACCATGTATATGGACCCAATGAACCCACTCATATTGTAAGTCTTCGGACTACCTTTGAACTTCCATACAATATCACTCTGTCTGCACGGGGTGAGTTCCAGGGAGGACACTACATTTACGATGGTGCATCATTAAATACACTGGCACGTGGTGTTCGGTTCCCTACCTGTAATGACGCATTCGAACTGTTAGATTCCGATCAGGCTAACCAGCTGACAGCACTTCAAAGGTCAAGATGTGTTCCTACAAACGTACTTTCAGATTGGTTTATTTATCCAGCTGATTTTTTCAAAGTTCGTGAAGTCTCTCTCCGTGTTCCGATACCTGTACGTCTGTCCTCAGGCGGTGTGAGTACATTTACGTTGTCAGCGAGAAATATTTTAACCTGGAAAAATTCTGACTTCCCGGTTTTTGACCCTGAAATAACCTGGAGTGGAGCAGGCGATGCCACCCGCGAAATCGGTGAACATATTCCGCCAGCGGCATCCGTAACCGGTACACTAAAAATCACATTTTAATGGTGCATAAAATTTTAAAACGAAAAAAAAGGTTCCATAATGAAAAATAAGAATAGAAACTCCGTCTTTGCCCGTTTATCGGGTATTCGCACACTGTTATTTATCAGCATTTTTGGGGCATCGCTGCTGGCTGTTTCCTGTGATTTTGAGGTCACAAACCCGGGTCCTGTGCAGGACCAGTTTTTGGATGAACCAGAAGCCGCTGAAGCCATTGTAAATGGTATTGCCCGAAATCTTGCCGATGCTTTAAGCTGGATCGGCTATAGGAGCGGGGCTGTTTCACGCGAGATTCACCCCTCAGGGTCCACCTTTTCCTTTGGAATATCCCCAAGGGCACAGGTTGGTTTGCTGCCTGAAGATGAGACAGATGTATACTGGGATTTTGGCCAAAGAGCCCGCTGGTCAGGCGATCATGCCATTGAGCGGCTTCAGGAAACGTTAAGTGAAGAAGCTATAAATGAATCGGAATTGATTGCTCAAGCGTATCTCTGGCAGGGATACTCTTACCGTTTAATGGGAGAAAATTTTTGCCAGGCTGTGCTCGATGGTGGTTCTGCCGAATCCTATACCGCATTTTTGGACCGCGCCGAAATTGCGTTCACAAATGCATTAAATCAGGCCGAATCTATTGATGAAACACAACTTGCACTTGCTGCAACTGCCGGCAGGGCCTCTGTACGCCGATACCTGGGAGACTGGAACGGAGCCGTTTCTGATGCAGAACAAATTCCGGAAGATTTCTCATATGGTATGCCCTATAATCAGGTAGAGCAGGATCAGCGCAATCGAATATTTGAAGCATCGGCTGATAATCCATACAGAGCTCATACGGTCTGGCAAACGTATTATGAAGAGTACTATGAAGAGTACGAAGATCCGAGAACACCATGGGGCTTAGACGAAGACAGACCGGTGGGTGACGCCGCTGTTGGAGATCTTGGAAATGTGCCGTGGTTCTTTCAATTGAAGTACGAAGGACCAACCGATCCAATTGAACTCTCTTCGGGCCAGGAGATGATTTTGATACGTGCTGAAGCAGAACTTGTGGAAGGAAACTGGCAGGTTGCAATGGGTTTGATTAACAGCCTAAGAACAGAGGTTGGTGTTGAAGAATGGGATGCTAATAATGAGGAGGAAGCATGGACGTTTCTAAAACGTGAACGTGGTATCGAGTTATGGTTAGAAGCGCGCCGGCTGGGAGATTTAAGGCTATGGGATGAAAATAATATACCTGGAGACCTTCATCCACTGGAAGAGTTTGGTGGAGAACTACCCCTAAATCCTGACAGAGACTTGTGTTTTCCAATCCCTGAATCAGAGTTGGAAACCAATCCGAACTTGTAACAAAAACGCTAAACCGTACCTGTCAGTATGTTTATTAACAATGCTGGCAGGTTTTTTAACGAAGTATTTTAGCCCCCATCACTTTAATATGCTTTCACAATCAAAAATTATCTGACCTATGAAAAAAAGCTGGTTACTCTTTCTGATACTGTTATTCTGGGCGAATGCGGCACTTTCACAAGTACCGGAACCTGAAGAATTTTTTGGGTTTGCACCCGGTGAAAATTATGAACTTATCGACAGCCGGCAGCTCGAAGAGTATTACCGGGCCGTTGCTGATGCAAGTGAACTTGTTCAACTTCGTGAAATCGGCACAACACACCGTGAACGGCCGCTGCTGCTCTTAACGATCTCCAGTGAAGAGAATCTCGACAACCTGGATCACTATCGTTCGATAAGTGAGCGTCTTGCCAGGGCGGTAAATCTTACCGATGAGGAGGCTCAAAGCCTGGCGAAGGAAGGCAAGGCCGTCGTTTGGATCGACAGCGGAATGCACTCTCCTGAACTGGCGCACAGCCAGCATAATCCGGAGTTTGTCTACTATATGGCTACGGATGATTCAGAAGAAACACAGGCAATGCGTGATGAGGTGATTTTACTGAATATGCCGCTTATGAACCCCGATGGGCACGATATTGTGGTAAACTGGTACCGGGAACAGCAGGAAACGGAGTTTGCACTTACCGGGCCACCTGTCGTTTATCACGAATATGTGGGCCACGACAATAACCGCGACTGGTACATGCTGCTGCAGAATGAATCGCAAGCCGTTGCAGAAGTGCTTTATAATGAATGGTATCCGCAAATTGTGCTGAATCATCACCAGATGGGTGAAATGCCGCCCAGAATGTTTATTCCTCCCTTCGATGATCCCGTAAATCCCAACATACCCGCGATGGCTGTAAGGGGAACCAACCTGGTTGGTGAACACATGGGAAACCGATTTGCTGCTGAAGGTAAATCAGGAATTATCCAGGGGATTACCTTTAACATGTGGTGGAATGGCGGGATGAGAACGGTACCGTATTTTCATAATATGATAGGAATTTTAACGGAATCGACTCACCGTTCACCAATCCCTAAACAGTGGGATGAGGAGGATATCCCGGATACAATTGTTCGTGGCAGCAAGGAAATCCCCATGAAAGAACCCAGTATATTTTATCCCGATCCCTGGGAGGGTGGAGAAGCATCTTTAAAACAGATGGTAGATTATCATCTCACGGCTTCGCTGGGTGTTATGGATATTGCTGTTAAAAGAAAGCACGACTGGCTCTATAATATCTATCAAATGGGGAGAGACGCAATCCAATCAGCTGAAGAGCAACCTCCCTATGCCTACGTAGTGGGACCTGATCAGTGGGATCCTGCCGAAGCCATTGAAATGCTGAAAGTTTTAAAGAGAGGCGGACTTGATGTGCATCGGGCAACAAGTGATTTTTCCGCAGAGGGTATGGAATATCCGGAGGGAAGTTATATTCTATACAGCGGGCAGGCGTTCCGTCCCTATTTAACAGACCTGATGGAGCCACAACAGTATCCCGACCGAAGGCTCTACCCCGATGGCCCTCCGGAAGCTCCGTATGACATGGCCGGATGGACCCTGCCCATTCAAATGGGTGTAAATGTGTCGCGAATACAGGAGCCCGTTGACATCGGATCGGAGGAAGCTGATCAAATTGAACCGTTTGCAAGCTCTGTTGTCGGTTCGGGCGGGGGTGGATTTCTGCTTCCGTCAACCACAAATATGGCGGATATGTTCATCAGTAAAATGCTCACAAGCGGGCATTCCGTTTATCGCCTGGCTGAACCAGTTACCGTCAGGAACAGGGATTTTGAAGCAGGAGCCTATTTTGTAGAACGATCTGGAGATGGAACTGCAAGCGAGGTTCGCCTATTCAGCAGGGATTATGGTATTACGATTGCAGGCCTGGATGAACTGCCGGATGTGGAATCAACGCTCATTCATCCTCCAAATGTGGCAATGTACCAATCATGGACCGCAAATATGGATGAAGGATGGACCCGGTGGATTTTTGATAACTATGCATTTAACTATACAACGGTTCATGATGAAGATATACGAAACGGTGATTTGAGTGAATTTGACATTGTGATTCTACCCTCAATGTCAGCGAACGATATTTTGCGGGGGAATGAACCCGGGCAAATGCCTGAAGAATATGTTGGGGGTGTGGGTCTTGAGGGCGCTCTCAACCTAAAAAAATATGTCGAAAACGGGGGAACCGTTTTAGGATGGGAAGGTGCTGCTGATTTTATGATCCGGCAATTTGGACTTCCCGTGGAAAACAGCCTTGCAGGAGTAGCTGAAGAAGATTTCTTTATTCCGGGTTCACTCCTGCGATTTCATACGGATAATTCTTTGCCTTATTCATACGGGATTCAGCCGGAGCACTCGGGTTTCTTTGTACGGCAGAGTGCAGCGTTTTCTGTTATGCAACCGGCTGAAGCAGATAACCAAAAAGGAGCCGGGCCACATGTAGAAGTGATCTCAAGATATGCAGAAGAGGATATATTGATGAGCGGCTGGGCGTTGGGTGAAGATCAATATCTTTCCGGGAAACCGGCAGCTCTGCGAGTAGGATTGGGTGAAGGAGAGGTGATTCTTGTAGGGTTTCGACCGCAACTTCGTGCACAGCCACGAGCTACATTTAAATTCCTGTTCAATTCAATATTTGCTTCTTCCTCTGACGATCTTCCTGATATTCAGGAGTGGCAGCTGTCCGCAGATTAATTTTCCAATCAACCTTTTTAAACGTTATATCAATGAAAAATTACTACAGAGTACTGATTGTAGGACTGGCACTATTTACCATTGGATGTTCTTCTCAGGAACAGGTGGTGAGTAGTGAAACAGAATCATCGCAGGAGCTAATGGCTTCAGACAGGTATGCGGATGAGATCAATGAACTGGCAAACAGCGGGCTCATCCAGCAGGTATTTCAGTTTATTGAGGATATTGATGAAGAAACGGTTCAAACTCAAATTCATCTTACCGAGATACCCGCACCGCCGTTTATGGAGGAGCAGCGGGCTGAACGCTACGCTGAACTAATGAGAGAGTACGGACTGGATGATGTGGAAATCGATGAGGAAGGAAATGTAATCGGAAAGCGTCCGGGGCAATCCGGGGAGCGCACTATTGTCATTTCTGCCCACCTGGACACCGTATTTCCGGAGGAAACGGATGTAACCGTAACAGTACGGAATGATACACTATATGCCCCGGGCATCACGGATGACACGCGCGGGCTCAGCGTTGTGCTATCTGTTCTTCGTGCCTTTGAGGAGCATGATATCAACACCAGAGACAATATTTGGTTTGTCGGTACGGTTGGTGAAGAGGGGCTCGGTGACCTTAGAGGGGTTAAACACCTGTTTCGTGAAGACGGCCCACAAATTGATGCATTTATCTCTATTGATGGCAGCAATGATTCCAGAATTGTAAACCAGGCGTTGGGATCACATCGCTATAGGATTACCTATGAAGGACCTGGCGGGCATTCATGGGGTGCGTTTGGAATTGCAAATCCAGCGCATGCACTGGGTCACGCCATTACCAGGTTTGATGAACAGGCATCTGAATTTGTTCAGTCCGTACCGCGAACCAGCTATAATGTGGGAAGGATCAGTGGTGGAACCTCGGTAAATTCTGTTCCATTTGAAAACTGGATGGAAGTAGACATGCGTTCAATTGATGATCAAAGCCTCCAGGAAATTGATGATATCCTTCAGGCCGCGGTTCAGTATGGCCTTGATAAAGCAAATGATATCCGGCAAAGCGGCCCTCCTCTGAAGGTAGATATTGATATGATTGGAAACCGCCCATCCGGTGAGATCTCCAGAGAAGAGCCATTTATTCAAAGGGCGATTGCAGCCACACATGTTTTTGATAAAGATCCATCCTTAAACCGCTCATCCACCGATTCCAACGTGTCTATTTCACAGGGTATCCCTTCAATGACTCTTGGCGGGGGAGGAAGCAGCAGCGGAGCCCATTCTCTTGATGAATGGTGGGTAAATGATAACGGACATGTTGGAATTCAGAGAGCATTCTTAATTCTGTCAGCAGAAGCGGGTATATTCATGGAATAGTTTCAGATCATTTCGATTATTCTGTCGACAATCTCTTTTGGAGTCTGTTTGATAGATACATGAATCGCCTCATCCCCCGGCTCTTCCAGGGCTTCGAACTGAGAATCGAGAAGATCCGGGGGCATGTAGTGTCCCTCTCTGTTTTTCATCCGTTGTAAGATGATATCTTTGGCACCGTTCAGATATACAAACTGAACATCTGTACTTTTTGAGATAAGTAGTTTTCGATAACTTTCTTTGAGTGCAGAACAAGCAAGAACGGCTCCATCTGACCGATTCCATTTCTCTATTTTCTCCGCAAGAATCTCCAGCCACGGTTTCCGGTCATTGTCATTAAGCGGTTCTCCTGAACTCATTTTGGTTACATTTTCGGATGGGTGAAAATTATCGGCGTCAAAAAAAGGAAGATTTATTTTTTCAGCCAGTAACTTACCAACGGTTGTTTTTCCACACCCGGATACACCCATCACTATAAATACCATTTCAGTTGATTTTATAAATTAATCTTGGTGATTCGGTTTTGAAACTGCTGGGTCGCGTGATTCAGAAACCACTCTTTTTCAAGTCCAAAAGGTACCTGATCATATTGCGCGAATATTTCATGGATGATATTGGTGGCATCATACAGAAGTTCTTCAAGCAGATCTTCCAGCTCCTCTCCAAGGTCAGGGTTTTCATCAAGAAGACGATTGACCAGGTAGAGGCCGAACGCAATATGGCGTGATTCATCCTGTTTAAGCTTCTCGATTCCCTCAAGAAGACCAGGCAGCAGATCGTTATCTCTGAGCATTTTTGAAAAGGCAGCATAGCCCGTTTCAGCAAGAGTACCTTCCACAATCATGTTATAGGTTGCGGCGGCTCTGAGCTGGGCACGGGCGGAGGGGTCATCTTGAAGAGCGTGAAGGGCACGGGGAAGCTTATCATAAAACAGGATTTTGTACATCGGTTTATGGAAAACCTCGAAATCATTTGGCCCCGTCATGACCTGCTGGGTGTACATCGAGAAGAACTCGGTGTGCTTGGCTTCTTCCCACAGGAACGAGGTGAGGAATATTTCCTCCTCGATACGTCCCTCTTTCGCAATGGTTTGGATGAGGGGAAGAAGATCGAGAGTTACCGCCTCTTCTCCGCCCATAAACAGTGCTGATAAATGGATCAGGATCTTTTGCTCCTCAGTGGTAAATTCTTTCCACTGGACCCGATCAGCCGTAAGTTCAATATTTGCAGGATTCCAGATCCCATAGACTTTTGCCTTCTGAAAGAGCTTCATCGGAAAACTTTCTAAATTCAGTCCGCGCGATGTAGTTTTAAATGAGGAGTGGGAGGGATCCTGTTCTATTAGATCCGTTGAACTCTCAACAGCCAAATCTCGCTGAGTATGTTGTGTTGGTGCTGTCTTTAACAGTGCTTCCGCCGCTTTACGCTGGGTGGATAGCATAATCAGGCTTCCCTTTTTTAGCTTCACACTGTTTTTCAGGATTGACATGGTTGGATCTTTCCCTTTTTCAATCAGGTTGATCCAGGTTTTGCTATCGGCCTCAAGGATGATATTGCATGTTTGTTCATCTTTAGCGGTTGCATATCGGAGATCGAGGCACTCACCGTAAGAAAGGTTCAGATAAATACCGGTGGCACCTGCTTCACTGATGGGTTTTGGCTTTGGTTCTACTTTCAGAACAAGCGGAGCATTCCACGTCTTTCCCTTCTTTTTGTAATCTTCACTTTTATTGATGGATTGTTTCCACTCCTCCATCCAGGACTCAGAAAAATAAGTCGGCTCGGCAGTCTCTTTTTGATCTTTTTTAAACCACATGATGCATGTCTTATTTACACGATAAATGGATCATTTTCGTTGATTTAAACTCTTACTTGCACAAACATTTAAATATTCCAAAAATAACGGTATTTTACTAAGCTTTAAGAGAATAAGTTAAAAAGTATTAAATACAATAAAAACAAAAGGATATGAGTAGTTTATATCCCGCATATGATGTGATTGTGGTAGGTGCCGGCCACGCGGGAAGCGAAGCCGCAGCTGCTGCAGCCAAAAGCGGATCGAAGACATTACTAATTACAATGAACCTGGATGCCATTGCTAAGATGTCTTGCAACCCGGCGATGGGTGGTGTGGCAAAAGGCCAATTGGTTCGTGAGATTGATGCGCTTGGCGGATTGAGTGGTATCGTCAGCGACAAAAGCGGCGTGCAGTTCCGGATGCTGAATCTCAGTAAAGGTCCGGCTATGTGGAGTCCGCGCTGCCAGAGTGATCGATCACTCTACTCCAAGCTAATGAGGGAGGAGCTGGAGAAGATTGAGAATCTCCATTTCCGGCAGGATAATGTTGTGGATCTCATAACAAATAAAAGAGGGAATGCCATTACGGGTGTCGTCACGCAAACGGGTCAAGTATTTGATTCTAAATCAGTTGTGCTTACCAGCGGGACCTTTTTGAATGGCCTGATCCATATTGGGGAAAGCCAGTATGGGGGAGGACGATCCGGTGAGCGGGCATCTATTGGCATTTCGGCATCACTGGAGGATCTTGGTTTTGAAGTAGGCAGATTGAAAACCGGTACGCCACCACGGATTGATGGGAGATCCATTGATTACAATCAGCTTGAAGTTCAGCATGGTGATGAAAACCCCAATCCTTTTTCATTTACCACGAAGGAACTTCCCTCTATTGACGAGCAGCTGACCTGCTGGATTGGATATACCAATAACGATGTCCACGAGATGCTCAAGACCGGCTTCGATCGGAGCCCGATGTTTAATGGGCGAATTCAATCAGTGGGCCCGCGGTACTGCCCGAGCATTGAAGACAAGATCAATCGTTTTTCTGATAAAAACAGCCACCAACTTTTCCTCGAGCCAGAAGGGTGGGATACATACGAGATGTATCTGAATGGATTTTCAACATCTCTTCCTGAAGATGTTCAATATCATGCGTTGCGAACTATTCCTGGTTTCGAAAATGCTGTGATGCTTCGTCCCGGTTATGCAATTGAATATGATTACTTTCCGCCACACCAGGTGAAGAGATCGCTTGAGACAAAGATCGTCAACGGGCTCTTTTTCGCCGGACAGATAAACGGAACCACCGGTTACGAAGAAGCCGCCTGCCAGGGTTTGATTGCGGGAATCAATGCAACTCGGTTTGTAAAAGATGATGAACCGTTTGTAATTAAACGCTCTGAAGGATATATCGGCGTTCTGATTGATGACTTAATAAATAAAGGCACTGAAGAGCCGTATAGAATGTTTACGTCTCGTGCAGAGCACAGAATTCTTCTTCGCCAGGATAATGCAGATTTAAGATTAACGCCACTTGGGTATAAACTCGGTTTGATCGATGAAAATCGATTTAATGATTTCAGCCAGAAAAAGTCGGAGATCGATCAGCTATATGATTTAATCAGTAACTACACGGTACGTCCGGATAAGATGGACCCCATGCTTGAAGAGCAGGGGACCTCAACACTAAGTCAGCCGGTAAAAGCAAAGAGCCTGATTCCGCGACCCCAAATTCACCTTACACATCTATTGGGAGCCGATGATGAATTGCTGGAAGAAGTTGCGAAGATCACAACGAATGAGCGGGTACTTGAGCAAGTCGAAATACAGATTAAATATGCAGGTTATATCGAGCGTGAATTTGAAATGGTAGAAGAGATGAAGCAGAAAGAGGAGTCTCCGATTCCTCTGGATATCAACTACGACAAAATTAAAAGCTTATCCTCAGAAGGGCGTTCCAAACTCGAAAAGGTGAAGCCCGAAACGATTGGTCAGGCCTCACGAATCAGTGGAGTATCAGCCAGCGACCTTTCAGTACTCATGATCTACTTAAAACGATAGGTTTCACGTGAAACATCAGCTGAACAGAATAAAAGTTTCACGTGAAACACTTGACAACGGACGTGAGATTTACCGGGAAAATGAAACAAAAATTGAAGAATACTTCGACCTTCTTTTAGAGTGGAATGAGAAGATAAATTTGATGAGCCGGAGTGTTTCACGTGAAACAGTGAAAGAACATATCGTGCACTCATTGATCCCAATGGCGATTGGGCTGCTTGATGGGCACGAAAAATGGATTGATTCCGGCTCCGGCGGCGGTCTTCCGGGAATTCCGTTAGCCATCGCGAATCCTGACAAAGGGTGGTTCCTCAACGATAATGTGAAGAAGAAAATGAAAGCTGTGGGGGATATCGTTGAACGATCCGGCCTGACAAATACGGAGATTCTTGCAAAAAGTATCTCTCTTGTAGATTTCGAAAAGGGTACAGGTATCGTTACCAAGCACGCTTTCAAAGTAGATGATTTATTGCGACTACTCGGCAGTAAACCCTGGAAAACTATTATTATGTGGAAGGGAGTGCATGGCGCAGTTGAGGAAGTTACCCGTTCCGGAAAAAACTTGGAATTCACGCTCTATGAATTCGATTTTGGAACGGACGAAGAGTTCTACGAAGGAAAAGGATTGCTGAAAATCGAGAGATAAAATTCTCCTTGGTCCCTCTTTTGAAAATGGGGAGTTGTTCAATTCTTTTGATGAGTGTTGTTTTTGGTACGGTTTAATTCTCCCCTTCAGGGGAGTGCCGAAGCGTAGCGAAGGCGAGGGGTGTAGCTGTGCGTGGTTTTGCAAAGGAATGAGTTGTTTGTAATGGTGCTCCGTTTAAATCCCCCTCATTCCCCCTTTAGGAAAGGGGAGTCGCTCAGTGCAATTTATGAACTCCGAAATAGCTCGAAAATACTCTCCCCTAATAAGGGGAGAAAAAGAGGGGTGTTGCCGTGTTTGGCTATCGATAATGAACGTGTTGGTTGTGCCTGCATTACAATAAAACCCCCTGTGTCCCCCTTTTTGATGTCTCCGAACAACTGTTACCTATGTATCAAAACAAAACATTTGAAAGGGGGAGTTGTTCGTTTCTATTTATGAATACCGGGATAACTCGGTAGCAATTTCCCCTAATAAGGGGAGATACAGAGGGGTGTTATTGAGCTTAGTTTTTATAATGAGTGCTTTGGGAGCCATTATCTTCAGTAGTATAGAATTAACTCAAAAAAGTTGAATAATTTCTTCTCATTTGTGACATTTCTATCGATGGTAATAAAAAGTGTAGGAGAGAAGAGAGATGAAAATATACTACAACCCAAAACTAAAAGAGAAAGCCCGCTACCTCAGAAATAATTCAACTCTCTCTGAGGTCCTCCTTTGGAATGAACTGAAGCAAAGAAAAATGTGCGGACACCAGTTCTACAGACAGAAACCAATCGGTAATTATATTGTTGATTTCTTTAGCTATACCCTGCGTCTGGTTATAGAAATTGATGGAGAGAGTCATGACGAATTCAGTTATGAATATGATGAAATAAGGCAGGCGTACCTGGAATCAATTGGTCTGAGTGTGCTTCGGTTTGATGATTTGGAGGTGAAAAGGGATATGCCGAATGTGTTACGGGTTATTGAGGTGTGGATATTGGAAAATAACGGTGCGGACTAATTTGTTATTCATTGATCTAATCATGGAAATCCCCCTGTATCCCCTTTTTTGATGTTTTGTTTTGATACATAGGTAACAGTTGTTCGGTGCTATTAATGAACATTGAAATAGGCTGAAATAAATCTCCCCTTCAGGGGAGTGCCGAAGCGCAGCGAAGGCGAGGGGTGTAGCTGCGCGTGGTTTTGCAAAGAATTGAGTTGTTTGTAATAGTGCTCCGTTTAAATCCCCCTGTGTTCCCCTTTAGAAAATGGGGAGTCGCTCAGTGCAATTTATGAACTCCGAAATAGCCCGAAAATACTCTCCCCTAACAAGGGGAGATACAGAGGGGTGTTACCGGGTTTGGCTATCGATAATGAACGTGTTGGTTGTGCCTGCATTATGATAAATCCCCCTGTGTCCCCCATTTTGGAAAGGGGGAATCGTTGGTTGCTTTTAGGTAGTTAGTAAACATATATTAAGTTTAATAATAACAATGATTTATACAGTGTAATTGAGCGGCTAATTCCTTTGCTTTTAAAACCGAATGTACTCAACATCAACTATGATCAAATAGCTTTGATTTCTTACCTTCTACATCAACCCGAAAGAACAAAACCCATCATCTATGTCCCGATTGAAAAGCTCAGAGCGGCGAATGAAGCTCATCCTTATGCTGCAGGAATCAAATAAAAAACTGACTGTAGACGAGCTGGCGGAACGGTTTGATGTAAGCCGGCGGACGATATTCAGGGATTTCAATGTCTTATCAGAAATCAATGTGCCCGTTACATGGGATCAATACAGCGGCTATGGCGTCATGGACGATTACAAAGTTCCGCCGCTTATGTTTACGTCCAAGGAGCTGGCGACAATTATGGTGGGGCTGAATTTTGTAAAGTCCCAGGTGGACAAATCACTGGTGGAGGATGCAAAAGGGGTGGAGCTGAAAATCAAGAATACGATTCCAAAAGAGCTAAAATCATTTATGGAGTCGCTTGACAACCGAACCGTCGTTGATCCGTTTCTTCATTTTGGATCTGAAAAAAAAGACGGAGGCAGCTGGTACCTGATCAGCAGCGCAATTTCACAATCGAAAAAAATATCGTTTAGCTACACGGCAAAATCAGACGGAGAAAAAACAGATCGAAAAATCGATCCGTACCTATTGGTTTTTTACCGCGATCACTGGAACGTGATCGGATATTCTCATAAACGAGATGCGATTCGGAATTTTGTTCTCGACAGAATGGAAAATGTACAAATTTTGAATGAGTTGTATGAGAAGAAGGGACAAATGGACACTGAGGCCCTTATTTTTAATTCTAACGAGTCTGGTGAAACGATAAGGGTATTAGTCGAAGAAGGGTCAGATCGCGCGTTTCGGGCTAATCTGCCGACTAAAATTATTAAGTCAGAGCCGGTTGAAAATGAAAAAATTAAAGTGACTTTCAAATTTGAAAATCTTGACTACATCAACATCTGGCTTCTGCAATTTGGTGATCGGGTGGAGATTCTGTCTCCGAAGAGCCTTATTTCAAAAAGGAAAAAAATTTTAAAGAAGATGATGGAAAAAACGACGGGCTTGTGAAATTCTATTATGAGTTAACTTTTCAGATATAAAAAAGGCCCCTCAAAAGAGGAGCCTTTTAAACTATTCTATTAATTTGTGGCTATCACCTTAGGTCACAACCGGCGCTTCGTCTTCGTCCTCGTCTTCGTTGACGACTCGTGTAACGGCTCCGATCTTTCCGTCTTCATCCAGACGCATGATCCGAACGCCCTGGGTATTTCGTCCCATCGTTCGTAATCCTTTGCACTGCATTCGGATGACCTTTCCCCGTTCGGTTATGATCATCAGGTCGTCGTTGTCAGATACCTCTTTGAGTGCAACCAATGATCCGGTTTTAGGCGTCACTTTAAGTGTGATCACGCCTTTGCCGCCGCGGCTCTGTTCCCTGTAATCATCCACAAGAGATCGTTTGCCGTAACCGTTTTCGGAAATCGCGAGAACGGTTGCTTCGTGCGTATTTTTGATCACAACCATATCCACCAATTCATCATCGTCATCCAGAGTCATGCCGCGAACACCCGAAGTATTCCGGCCCATCTCCCGCGCCTCTGATTCATGGAACCGGATGGCACGGCCATTTTTATTGGCGAGGATGATATTGCTTTCGCCATCCGTGAGGGCAGCTTCAAGAAGTGAATCTCCTTCTTTTATATTGATCGCTATAATACCATCGCGTCGAGGACGGCTGTAATCCTCAAGTGATGACTTTTTCACCTGGCCGTTTTTCGTGGCCATAATGATTGAATGAGATTTAATGTACTCCTCCTCATCAAGTGTTTTTACCGGAACAAATGTTTTAATTGAGTCATTTTTTTCTATGTCAATCAGATTCACAATGGCGCGTCCCCTGGCAAGCCGTGAACCCTCCGGTATCTCATACACTTTAAGCCAGTAACAATTTCCTTTTTCCGTGAAGAACAGGATGTAATTGTGATTGGTGGCTACAAACAGATGTTCTACGTATTCGTCATCTTTTGTAGTGGTGCCTTTCATGCCTTTTCCGCCGCGGCGCTGTCGTCTGTAACCACTCACCGGCATACGTTTGATGAATCCCTTGTTGGAAATCGTAACCACAACATCTTCATCGGCAATCATATCCTCGATGTTGAAATCTTCGGCGGAGTACACAATCTCAGTGCGTCGTTCATCACCATACCGATCTTTCAACTGCAGAAGTTCTTCTTTAATAATCTCGGTCTGCCTGGTACGATCTGATAAGATACTGCGATAACCCTCAATCCGGTCAACGATATCACCGTACTCCTGGTCAATTTTATCTCGTTCCAGCCCTGTAAGCTTCTGCAGGCGCATATCCAGAATGGCTTTCGCCTGGAGATCAGTAAGGGCAAATTTCTTTCGAAGCTGTTCATTTGCTTCCTGGGGACTATCGGATGCGCGAATGGTTTTAATAACTTCATCGAGGTTATCAAGCGCAATTTTTAATCCTTCAAGGATATGCGCCCGGGACTCTGCCTGGTCCAGATCGTAAATCGTACGCCGGATAATCACCTCAATGCGGTGCTCAATAAAGTGTTGTATTAACTCTTTGAGCGGCATTACTTTCGGGCGACCTTTTACGAGTGCAAGATTGATCACTCCAAAGGTTTGCTGCATTTGTGTGTACTTGTAGAGCTGGTTCAGTACCACGCCTGCATTCGATCCGCGTTTCAGTATAATAACAATCCGCATTCCTTCACGGTCGGACTCATCGCGAATCTCGCTGATCTCCGTAATTTTCTCCTGGTTGACCAAGTTGGCAATCTTTTCAATCAGGGTAGCCTTGTTTACCTGGTAGGGAATTTCGGTGACTACAATCTGCTCACGGCTGTTGCGAAGTTCTTCCACATTTGCGCGAGCACGCATCACCACTTTACCGCGGCCGGTTTCATAGGCTTGTTTTACTCCCTCGTACCCATAGATAATTCCGCCGGTTGGAAAGTCAGGTGCGGTTACGTGCTCCATCAATCCTTTTGCGTCAATGTCCGGGTTGTCAATAGTAGCAACAACTCCATCCACCACCTCTTTAATATTGTGCGGCGGCATGTTGGTGGCCATTCCCACGGCAATACCGGAAGCACCGTTCAGCAATAGGTTGGGAAGCATTGAAGGCAGAACGGTAGGTTCGCTGAGTGTATCATCAAAGTTGGTTTGATAATCTACCGTTTCTTTGTTGATGTCGGTCAGCAGTTCTTCTGAAATCCGTTTCATCCGAACTTCTGTATACCGCATCGCAGCGGCAGAATCACCGTCAACTGAGCCAAAGTTACCCTGACCGTCTACAAGAGGATAGCGCAGCGAAAAATCCTGGACCATTCGAACGATAGAATCGTAAACAGCGGAATCCCCATGGGGGTGATACTTACCCAGAACTTCACCTACAATTCGGGCGCTCTTCTTATAGTTTCGATTATGGAGCATGCCTAAATCGCTCATTCCGTATAAAACCCTGCGGTGTACAGGTTTTAGGCCATCACGTACATCGGGGAGAGCACGGGAAACAATAACCGACATCGAATAATCGATGTAGGAGGATTGCATCTCGTCTTCTATAGTAATAGGTATAATCTTTTCGCTTGCCATCTAACAGAGTTGAGAGGTTTATAAAAAAATTCAGTTATGTCGGATTAAATATCGAGTTGGGCATACTTGGCGTTGCGCTCAATAAACTCGCGTCTCGGTTCCACATCTCCACCCATAAGAGTAGAAAACATTTTGTCGGCAGCCGCCGCATTTTCAATTGTTACCTGCTGCAGCGTTCGGGTTTCGGGATCCATTGTAGTTTCCCAAAGCTGTTCGGGGTTCATCTCTCCGAGACCTTTGTACCTGGAAACATCAAACTTCTTCTTCGACTTTTTCAGGTCTTTAATGATTTTGTCGCGGGTATCATCATCCCATGCATAATCAATCTGGCCACGGGTGGATGTAACCCGATATAGCGGAGGGGTTGCAATATAAACGTGTCCAAGCTCAATAAGCGGGTGCATATAGCGGTAGAAAAAAGTGAGTAAGAGTGTGCGAATATGAGAACCGTCAACATCCGCATCAGTCATAACAATTATTTTGTGATAACGGAGTTTTTCAAGTTCAAACTCTTCTTCGTTACCTACTCCGCTGCCAAGTGCCGTAATCATAGCTTGAATTTCCTTGTTTTCAAGGATCTTATTGATTTTAGCTTTCTCAACATTCAGAATTTTACCGCGCAGCGGCAGGATTGCCTGGAAACTCCGGTTACGCCCCATTTTTGCAGATCCACCGGCAGAATCACCCTCAACGAGATAGATTTCACAATGTTCGGGATCTTTAATTGAGCAATCGGCCAGTTTACCGGGCAGGCCACCACCACTCATCACACTTTTGCGCTGGATAAGCTGGCGAGCCTTGCGAGCGGCTTCTCTTGCTTCGGCGGCAACAATAACCTTTTCTAAGATCTTTTTTGCTGTTTTTGGATTTTGCTCCAAATACTCATTTAGTTTTTCATATACAATTACCTCAACAGCGCTCTGAACTTCGGAATTACCCAGTTTGGTTTTTGTCTGGCCTTCAAACTGAGGCTCAGCCACTTTTACACTGAGTACACAAGTCATTCCTTCGCGGAAATCTTCTCCGGAAACGGAGATGTTACTTTTGGATTTGATGATTTTATTCTTTTCCGCATAATTTTTCATGCAGCGGGTAAGTGCACGCCTGAACCCGGAAATGTGGGTTCCACCTTCACGAGTGTTAATGTTGTTGACGTAAGAATGTACATTCTCAGAGTATGAGTCATTGTACTGTATTGCCAGTTCAACAGGTACGTCTTCAACGATACCCTTAATGAAAATGGGTTCACTAATAAGTGAATCCCTGTTTTCGTCAAGAAACGTAACAAAATCTTTTACACCACCGGCATAATGGAAAATGGTTTTTTTATTTTTCTCTTCCTCTTCCCTTTCATCAATAACTTCAACAGTAATTTCGGGATTCAAAAAGGCAAGCTCCCGCATTCTGTCAGCGATAATATCGTATTTAAACTCAGTGGTCTGGGTGAATATTTCAGGATCGGGGTGGAATGTTATGGTCGTTCCTGTCACATCTGTTTTCCCTTTTTTCTGAAGCGGGGTAACGGTATAGCCTTTTTCAAAGCCCATCACGTAAACTTCCCCATCCCTGTGAATTTCGGCCGTGAATTTCGATGAAAGAGCATTCACGCAGCTAACACCCACACCGTGGAGTCCGCCGGATACTTTATAGGAATCCTTATCGAACTTACCGCCGGCATGAAGTTTGGTAAGCACAACTTCTACGGCAGGCAGTTTAAGTTTGGGGTGTTCATCAACCGGAATTCCCCGCCCATTATCTGAAACCGTAATGGAGCCGTTCTCATGAATGATCAATTTAATCCAGTCGCAGTGACCTGCAAGCGCCTCGTCAATGGAGTTATCGACTACCTCATTAATCAAGTGGTGAAGGCCGCGCTGCCCCGTGTCACCGATGTACATTGAGGGTCGTTTCCGAACGGCTTCGAGCCCTTCTAAAACCTGAATGTTGGACGCTTTGTAGTCAGAATTTGGTTTTTTTGCCATAAACAGGGTTGAGTGATGTTTAAAATAGCCTCATAGAGGCCTGAAAATACCGCTAAATAGCGCAAATTCAAAAAATTAATGATGTTTCGTACCGGGGTGAGAGATCGAAAATATGGGGCGTTTGTGGTGAGCGGGAAAGGATGTGTGAAGCGCAGTTTGGAGGCTGTTATGAAATTAATATTAAAACTCTTGTTAGGCAAGCCGGCCGGGTGTTGAGGATGTACTGTAAAGGCAGTAAAATGAATAAGCTGAAGCTGAGTATGGAATAAATTTAGAGCACTCCATTTAAGTTAAAACAAAACCTGTTATAGTTATTGATATTAAAACGATTAACCCTTAATTTTGGAGTCTATCAAAAAATGACAAAAAGTTGTTATGGCACGAAAAGATGATATTACAGGGAAGGGTGCTTTAAACGGGTATCGTTCTTCCAAATCAAACAACAAGACAAAGCACCGTTTTCAGCTAAATCTTAAGAAGCGCCGGTTCTACATTCCTGAAGAAGACCGGTGGGTAACTCTTAAGGTATCTGCCAAAACGCTGAGGACAATTAATAAGAAGGGTATATCTGCTGTGCTGAAAGAGGCAAAGAAAAAAGGCACACTACTAAAAGAGGTATAGAACAATGGCAAAAGGTAATCGAATACAGGTTATACTCGAGTGTACCGAAAAACCGGGCAGCTCGCGATACGTAACAACAAAAAACCGAAGAAACACCACGGAGCGAATTGAGCTTAAAAAATATAATCCGGTGCTTCGGAAACACACCATCCATAAAGAAATAAAATAGGCAAACGTCATGGCTAAAAAACAAGCATTTGGTGAAGAAGCCCAGGCATTGAAACAATCACAGCGTAAGATGGCGAAAGTTGTGATCTCCACGATTAATGATCGTGGAAAGTATGCATACCGTGAAACGATGATGGATCAGGATGATGTAAAAGATTTCATCCAGAAGAATAAAGGTTAAATTATCTTTTTTGCGATATTTGAAGGTTGCATTCCTATATTAGATGGAGTGGAACCTTTTTTTTTGTCTGTCATTTTTGAACTTAAATTCTGGTAAAATGAGTATAAAAGAATCGATTCTTGATGATCTTAAAACGGCAATGAAACAAAAAAAGGCCGATCGTTTACGGGTTCTGCGATCGCTGAAAGCTAAAATACTGGAAAAGGAGATCAGCGAGAGAAAAGGAGGAGAAGGTGAGATCTCGGATGAACAGGTTGTAGAGGTGCTGATGAAAGCGGCCAAGCAAAGAAAAGAATCGATTGACCAGTTTGAAGAAGGAGGCCGCGAAGATCTGGCTGACAAGGAGAAAGCCGAGCTTGCCATAATTGAAGAGTTCCTACCCGAAATGATGGACGAAGATGAGGTGCGCAACGTAGTGAAAAAACAGATTGAAGCAATGGGAGCCTCAGATATGTCTGATATGGGGAAAGTTATGGGACCACTGATGGGAAAGCTAAAAGGAAAAGCAGAAGGCTCAATGGTCAGCCGTATAGTAAAAGAGGAGCTCTCCTGAACTGATGAATGTGCTCGACCTTCTTATCCTGCTGCCTATCGCATATTTTGCATACAAGGGTTTCACGGCCGGATTTATACAGGAAGTTTTGAGTATTGTTGGTATTATTTTAGCGGTTTTTATCACCTTTGCGTATATGAAACCCGTCTCCGCATTTCTTGAAGCATTTATTGAAAATACAGATACCGCAACTATCATAGCCGGTCTTCTATTATTCATTGGTACTATAGCAGTGGTTCAAACAATTGGTTTGATGTTGAAAAAATTTTTGGAACTCGTTCGCCTGAATGTATTGAACCGGCTTGCGGGCCTCTGTTTTGGTGCTTTGAAATCAGCTATTGTTATCAGTGGCTTTCTCTGGCTGTTTGCGGGATTTAATTTACCTGCAGAAGAGACCAGAAACGATAGCCTTACCTATTTCTATATTATTCCTCTTGCACCGGCTACATTCGATCTCGTTTCAACGGCCATACCGAATATCAATGGATTTATTGAAACTATTGAAGAGGCCATCCAGGAAGACAATCCAATTCGAAACCATCCATTTTTTGATTAATTAAACACTATGAGTTTTCCTACTGTAGAAGAACAGCTTAAAATTATCAAACGGGGCACGATTGAAATAGTGCCCAAAAATGAACTTGTTGAAAAGCTTAAGAAGTCCCGGAAAAACAATACGCCCCTTCGTATTAAACTGGGCTGCGATCCCACAAGACCCGACCTTCACCTGGGCCATTCTGTAATTCTGAGAAAAATGCGCCAATTCCAGGATCTTGGCCATCATATTATTTTGATTATTGGGGATTTTACGGCTCTCATCGGTGACCCAACCGGCCAAAATAAAACCCGTCCTTCGCTTACCGCAGAAGAAATCAGGGAGAATGCAAAAACATACCTCGACCAGGCCGGCAAAATACTGGACCAGGAAAAAACCGAAATTGTATACAATGCCGACTGGCTTGGCCCCATTACGTTTGAGGGAGTCATTCGTTTGAGTTCTAAGTTAACGGTGGCAAGAATGATCGAGCGGGATGATTTCTCCAAGCGGTTTTCAAATAACGAACCAATTTCACTTCATGAATTTCTCTACCCGCTGGCACAGGGTCAGGATTCGGTCCACCTGGAGTCGGATGTTGAACTTGGCGGAACCGATCAGAAGTTCAACTTGCTGGTTGGGCGGGATCTGCAGCGGGATGCCGGGCAAGATCCGCAGGTTTGCCTGATGATGCCTTTACTTGAGGGTACCGACGGAACGCTTAAAATGAGTAAATCGTACGATAACTATATCGGTATCAACGAGGAAGCAAATGAGATGTATGGAAAAGTGCTGTCCATTCCCGATGATCTGATTTTCCGCTACTTCGAGCTTGTTACTGATATTCCTACAGCTGAACTGCCGGATATTAAAGAAAAGGTTAAAACAGACCCCCGCAACACAAAGCACCATTTGGCGTTTACAATCACACGGATGTATCACAGTGCGGAAGAGGCGAAGGCAGCCCGACGGCATTTTGAGAAGACGGTTATCAATAAGGAAATTCCTGATGATGCCCCTGAACTTACGTTTGACAGAGGCAGCACAGTTCGATTGCTCGATATCATTTCTGATGCCGGCTTAACACAAAGCAATGGTGAAACCAAGCGCATGATTAAACAAGGCGGTGTTTCAATTGATGATGATAAAGTACGTGATATCAACTTTGAAATATCCTTCAAAGAAGGGGATCAGTTTAACCTGAAAGTAGGCAAGCGTAAATACGCTAAATTAATCGGTCAGTAGGCGAGTAAAAGATCAGCTTTATAATCCGGGTGGTTTAACGCTCTGGCACCCAAACCATAAAATAATCTATCGATGGGCACACATTTTAAAGGGTCGAAAACAGAGGTAAATACTCTCAATGCATTTATAAAGTTGATGCGATCGGTGGAGTCACTTAATAACAGGTTAAACCGCCACCTGGCCGAAGCGGATTTAACCGTGAGTCAGTTTGGTGTGCTTGAGGTGTTGCATCATCTGGGGCCGTTAAATCAGAGAGCAATAGGAGAGAAACTGCTGAAAAGCGGCGGAAATATTACCATGGTAATTGACAACCTGGAAAGATGCGGACACGTAAATCGGAAAAAAGATCCAAACGACAGGCGAGCCGTTCTTATACATCTAACAGATAGCGGGAAAGAGTTTATTGAGGAGTTTTTTCCCAGGCACCTGGAAAAAATAAAAGAGGAATTTTCGGTCTTAACCGATGATGAAAAGAAAGAACTGGCAAGAATTTGTAAGAAACTGGGCGTCCGTGAATCCGAATAAGCAGATATTTTTTCAAATAAAGCTGTAAGGAATCTTACAGAATCGGCTCATATAAAAAATGAGCCACATTTCTACATATCGTTTCCCATTTTCAAAATACCCGGCAGTACGCATTGCTCTGCTCATGATGACCGGTATTGTCATTGTACAGTCTGCAGGGTTGAAATCAGAAAAAGGTTATGTGCTTATCCTGTTTACGGTAATAGCTTCCCTGTATGTTTTATTTGAATGGCTGTCCGGAAGAACATTTAGTGCAAACAGGAAAACGGCCGTTACATTCATCTATTTGATGATGACGATGGCATTCGGGGCTTCCGTATATACTCTTGAGCAGGCAAAGATACGTGAAAACATTGACCGGGCCGAGCCCCTTCAGCTCTACGAGTGGGAAACAGTTACTATTGAAGGAGAGATTGAGAGGAGGGGTCAAAGTTCGTCTGGCAGAAATGTTTATGAGGTAGAGGTATCAAAAACTCTGCTGCCGGAAAAACTTGAGTGGCACCATAAGTATAAAGTGCGCCTATACGGTAAACAGGGCGGGTCATTTTTCAGCACGACTCAACAGGATCTGACAGCAGAAATCCGCCTGTATGGATTTCCGGAAAAACGGAATCCACATGAGTTTGACTACGGGAAATGGCTGATAAGCAAAGGTATTGTTGCACACGGAGAAATAGAAAAGGTAAAAAGCGCTTCAGACGCAAGCCGAATAAACTGGATTCTGCTGCGACAACATGTTCTCAGCTCAATTGAAAAACTTTTTGGTGAAAAACGTGCTCCTTTAGCCAAAGCTCTGTTTACCGGATATAAAGAGGAACTCACACCGGAGTTAAAGACACGCTTTTCAAGAGCCGGTTTATCGCATATCATGGCCGTTTCCGGCATGCACGTGGGCTTTGTGGTTGCCCCGTTTTGGCTGCTTATTCCGTGGCTTTGGAGGCTTCGATACGGCAAAATAACAGGACTGATACTGCTCACCACACTCCTGTTTCTTTATGCAGGGTTAACGGGTTTTAGCGCTTCGGTCAGCAGAGCGTCGATAATGGCGTGGCTTCTTACATATGGGAAGTTATATCATAAAATACGTCACTCTGTAAACCTTCTTGCTACAGCGGCAATTGTGATGTTAGTATGGCGGCCATCAGACCTGTTTAATATTGGCTTTCAGCTCTCGTTTTCAGCCGTACTGGTGATATTGTTAGTGATGCCCGAAAGCCAGAAGGTAGTACCCGAACGCATACGGTTTGACTGGCGGGGGAGCCTGGCCACAATTGTACTCATCTCCGTTATTGTTCAGGCGGGTTTATTTCCGGTTTTGGCTCACTATTTCGGGGAGTTTTCGGTAATCGGCCCGGTTGCCAATGCATTAGTGGTACCGCTTTTGGCAGTTGTTGTGCCTGTGGGTCTATTCTGCTCGATAATAGGAATATATGTGCCTGCCGCCGCCGGTTATCCGGCCGGTTTGATAGAGTGGGGCATTCAATGGATCGAGATTGTTGCGGGACGATTAGGGGGAGCTGATCAAAGTTTTATCACTGTACCGGAACTCTCGCCCTGGATATTTGGTGTGTGGATATTTGCCGTGCTGGTAGTCGGATCAATTAGCCTTAAAATGATACGCTGGAAAATGGGTATTCTTTTACTGATAAGCCTGAACTTTTTTGTGGCGGATCAATTTTATCTGGGTGATACCCATAAAGAACTCAGGGTAACCGTACTTGACGCAGGTCAGGGAGATGCAATCCATATTAGGACGCCAAATGGAAAGCAGGTACTTGTTGATGCCGGGCGATGGAGTCCCGGAGGTGACAGCGGGGAAGATCTGATTCTGCCTTACCTGAAGCATACCGGAGCCGAAAAACTGGATGCGGTGATACTTTCTCACCCGCACGCGGACCACATCGGCGGTATCCGTTCTCTTATTGGCGGGATTGATATAGAAATGATCTATCAAAGTTCATATTCATATGATTCAAACCTTTATAATGGCTTTATTGAAGATGCAAAAAGAGCTCAGGTTCCAATCACGCAGGTTTCTGCGGGAGATATACTTTCAGTTGACCCTGCCATCAGGTTGTTTGTGCTCGGACCTGAACGCCCCGGCAAGATCCTTTCTAACCCGAACAACAATTCGGTTGTTATTCGCATGGACTACGGGAAAACATCGTTCCTGTTTACCGGAGATGCGGAGAGAGAACAGGAACAAATAGTACGAAAGCGGTACAGAGACATGTTAAACACAGATATTTTGAAAGTGGGTCATCACGGCAGCAAGACCAGTTCTTCAAAAGCGTTTCTTGATAAGGTTCAGCCACAGGTAACGGTTGCCTCACTTGCATTTAACAACCGTTTTAGTCACCCCGGCAGAGAGGCGGTAACAAGATTAAACCGCACAGGGGCAAAAAATTATTTCACAAGCCTGTCAGGAGCCCTTATATTTCGCTCCAATGGCGAAAAAGTTAAAACAGAGACAATTTTAGATTTCTGAAGAATTATTGTAATGTCCACTTCCCGAATCGTATGAACCACAGATTGATTTAAAATATGGCCAAAGAGGAACGCCCGAGCTTTGAAGAGGCTTTAACAAAGTTGGAAGCCATTGTTGAAAAGCTGGATGACGATGAGATTACCTTAGAAGAATCGGTTCAGCTCTACGAGGAAGGCTTAAAACTCTCAAAATTATGCAGCCAAACGCTGGAAGATGCAGAGCTGAAAATTGAAGAGATCGAGAAAAAGAAATAATCAATCACTATGGAAAGCTATAAACCTATTCCGGGGCCCCTGCTCGGCAATATAAAATCTCCGGATGATCTTAAAAAGCTGAAGCCGGAACAGCTTCAGGATCTCTGCGACGAACTGCGCGAATTTATAATTGATATGGTTTCGGTTCATGGCGGGCATTTTGGTGCCAGCCTTGGTGTGATTGAGCTTACAGTTGCACTACACTACACCTACAATACACCGGAAGATAAATTAATTTGGGATGTTGGCCACCAGGCATACGGCCATAAAATATTGACCGGCCGGCGTGAGCTATTCCACACGAATCGGAAGTACAAAGGGCTGTCAGGTTTTCCAAAGCGAACTGAAAGTGAATACGACGCCTTTGGTGTTGGACATTCCAGTACGTCTATTTCTGCCGGATTGGGAATGGCCATTGCCCGCGATCTCGATAAATCAGACAAAAAAATTGTTTCCGTGATTGGTGATGGCGCTATGACAGGAGGAATGGCATTTGAGGCGATGAACAATGCCGGTGCCCTGAAATCGGACATGCTTGTGGTTTTGAATGATAACAACATGTCGATTGACCCAAATGTGGGTGCCCTGAAGGAATATCTGGCGGAGATCACAACTACGAAGACGTTTAACAAGATGCGCGATGAGATTTATGATCTGCTCGGGCACTTGAAAGGGGCTGGTGAAAAGATGCGGAAGGTAGCGTCGAAACTCGAACGTGCCGCCACAGCTGCCATCACCCCTGGCGCACTCTTTCATGCGCTTGGTTTTAAATATTACGGACCCGTAGACGGGCATAACGTGGACGCTCTGAGACGTCATCTCGAAGATCTGCGTACCGTATCGGGGCCAAAGCTGCTGCATATTGTAACTGTGAAAGGAAAAGGATTTGGTCCGGCGGAGCGTGAGCAGACCAAATGGCACGCCCAAAGCAGCCCGTTTGATAAAATAACCGGCAAATCACTTGCGAAACCCACAGTTCCGAAAACTCACCCCCCCAAATATCAGGACGTGTTTGGAGAGGCACTGGTTGAGTTGGCTGCAAAAAATGAAAATATTGTTTCCATGACACCGGCCATGCCGAGCGGCTCAAGCTTGTGGCCTATTATGAATACATTTCCCGAACGCGCGTTTGATGTGGGCATTGCCGAGCAACACGCGGTAACCTTTGCAGCCGGCCTTGCGGCAGAGGGTAAAAAGCCGTTTGCGGCACTCTATTCAACATTTTTACAGCGCGCGTACGACCAGGTGATTCACGATGTGGCCATCCAAAAATTGCCGGTTGTGTTCTGTATTGATCGCGCGGGCCTTGTTGGTGCCGACGGCCCCACACATCACGGACTCTATGATGTCTCTTACCTGAGGGCCGTTCCAAACATGGTAGTGTCTTCCCCTATGAATGAGCAGGAGTTGCGGGATATGATGTACACATCGTCTGAATATGGTGATGGCGCCTGGGCAATTCGGTACCCCAGAGGCAGATCAACCGGAATGGACATTCGCGATGGTTTTGAGAAAACAGAGATAGGCAAAGGCCGGGTCATAAAAGAGGGCGACACCGTAGCTGTTCTTAGTTTTGGTCCGATCGGAAACTATGTAGTTGAAGCAGACCGAAAGTTAGCTGGACAGAATATTGAGATCGGGCATTTTGATATGAGATATGCCAAACCGCTGGATACTGATATGATCGATTATGTGCTGGAAAACTATGGCAGGATTATAACTATCGAAGACGGCACAAAACTTGGCGGGTTCGGGTCAGCAGTGGCCGAATATGTTGCGGAAAAAGGCTCTGGTGTTTCTGTTAAAATCATGGGTGTTCCAGACACCATCATCGAGCATGGCACTCAGCGACAGCTGCACGACGAAGTTGGTATAGGTCCCGACGGGATTGCAAGGCAGGTGAAGAAGTTGTTGGTAGAGCCTGTGGAGTAAGGATCAATCGGCTATACTTACGGATGAAATGATTTCAGCACAATCCTTTCTTATCTTTACGCCACTGACTTTTTAATCCATCTCATATAAAAAGGCAATTTCCGGTGTCCTATACTCTCGATGATTTCAGCTACAATCTGCCAGACAACCGTATTGCCCAGCAGCCGGCAACGCCACGCGATCATTCCAGGTTGTTGGTATACAACCGGGAGACCGGGATAATCACGGATGATCATTTCTATAACATCGGAAACTACCTGCCTTCCGACACCTCGCTGGTTGTGAACAACAGCAAAGTTGAAAAATGCCGCCTGTTGTTTGATGACGGATCCAAAGAGATTTTTGTTACGCATATTGTGGATCCAACAACTGTTGAGGCGATGGTACGTCCCGGGAAAAAGTTCAAAGTGGGGAAGACGTTTGAACCGGTTGATGGATTTTCTGTGGAAACAGTAGCGATTGCGGATGATGGCATTCGCACGCTGAAACTCAGCCATACTCTTGATCATCCCAAACTTGAACCTTATAAGAAAACGCCCTTTCCTCCCTATATTGAGCAAGATGAGACACTGGCGGAGCGCTACCAAACTGTATATGCAAAAGATTTGGGAAGTAAAGCTGCTCCCACAGCCGGCCTACACTTTACCCCGGAGCTACTGCAAAAGCTGAAAAAACAGGGGATTCAAAAGCATGAGGTAACGTTGCATGTGGGACTTGGAACCTTTGCACCGGTAAAAACAGAGAAAATTGAAGATCATCATATGCACAGCGAGTGGTATAATCTTTCACGCTCTCAGGCGGAAGCCTTAAACAAGGAAAAAAGTATTACGGCAGTGGGTACAACAAGTGTTCGCGTGCTGGAATCGGCAAAAAAAACCGGCCAGCCGTTTACACCCAGTTCAGGCGAGACAGATATCTTTATTACTCCGGGTTATACATTTAAATCAGTAGATCATCTCATTACAAACTTCCACCTTCCAAAAAGCACCTTGCTGATGCTCGTAGGCGCTTTTACAGGTATGAAAGCACTGTGGAAAATCTATGATCACGCTGTTGCAAATGAGTACAGATTCTACTCTTTCGGGGATGCAATGCTGATACTTTAAAATGTTGAATGAGACTAATAAATAATTGAAAAATCAATTGTTATCCATGCAGTAAGTTAGTGTGGAAAAAACGCTTTCCCCGAATTTTAGAATTCCTATATTATGCGCGTAATAACGAAGGGCTAATTTTTAAGAATAAATTAAAAGAGTATGACAACAATTATCATTGGTGCAATTTTGGCGATTATTGCATTAGCAGCATGCACAGCCATTTATGCTTCCATTAATAAAGCTGACCAAGGCAATGAACAGATGCAAAAACTTGCCAAAGCTATCAGTGAAGGAGCCATGGCGTTTATTGGCCGGGAATACAGAACGCTGGCCATTTTTGCGGCTATTATTGCCTCACTTCTCTGGTTTTTTCTCGGTGCATGGACAGCCGTATGTTATGCAATCGGGGCAACGCTGAGTGCAACCGCTGGTTTTATTGGAATGCGGGCTGCAACGAAAGGAAATGTACGAACCGCTGCAGCAGCAGGGGTTAGCTTGTCAGCCGCACTGAAAATCGCATTTCGAAGCGGAGCGGTGATGGGACTTGCAGTTGTTGGCCTCGGTCTGCTTGGGCTAACCTCACTTCTATACATCGGCACCGGAACTATTGGCCTGGAAGCAATTATTCTCTCGCTTTTTGGATTTAGTTTTGGAGCCTCAACTATTGCGCTGTTTAGTCGCGTGGGTGGCGGTATTTATACCAAAGCCGCAGATGTGGGTGCAGATATAGTAGGTAAAGTAGAACAGGGTATTCCTGAAGATGATCCGCGGAACCCTGCAACGATTGCCGATAATGTGGGTGATAATGTAGGAGATATTGCCGGAATGGGCGCCGACCTTTACAGCAGTTACGTAGGAAGCATGATTGCCGCAATGGCACTCGGGTTCGTAATAACCGAATCGCACGTGTTCTTTCCGATCGCACTGAGTGCTTTGGGTATAGTTGCTTCACTTGCGGGCATGTTTCTTGTGCGCGCAAATGATGAGGCTACGCTTCAGAAAGCACTGCGCAATAGTTTCCTGTTTTCAGTGGTAATTGTACTGGCGGGCTCATGGTTTTTGGTTGGATCCTTTTTTGAAGGATCAACAATTTTCTGGGTAGTATTTGCCGGATTGGGTGCCGGGGTGATTATTGAACTCGCAACCGAATACTATACCAGCTCACATTTTAAGCCTGTGAAAAGACTGGCAGAATCCTGTGAAACGGGTGCAGCCACAAATATTATTGAAGGACTGGGATTAGGATTTATGTCAACAGCCATTCCCATGCTTGTGCTTATTGCAGTTGCGTTTGGAAGCTACACTCTGGCAGGCTTCTACGGGATTGCGGTTGCTGCGGTAGCAATGTTGTCTACGCTGGGTATAAGCCTGGCAATTGATGCGTATGGCCCTGTAGCCGATAACGCCGGTGGTATTGCCGAAATGGCGGCCCTGCCGGATGAAGTGCGCGAGCGAACGGACGCACTGGATGCAGCCGGTAATATGACCGCTGCTATCGGGAAAGGGTTTGCCATTGGTAGTGCCGGCCTGACTGCTCTTGCATTCTTTAGTGCATTTGCAACCCGGGCAGAGCTCGATGTTATTAGCCTGTTGAATATACAAGTTCTCACCGGAATGTTCCTTGGCGTTCTGATGCCGTTTATATTTACCAGTTTAACCATGACGGCCGTAAGCCGCGCGGCTTTTGAAATGATTGAAGAAGTTCGCCGCCAGTTCAGGGAAATGCCCGGTATTCTGAAAGGCGAAACCGAGCCTGATTACCGGCGCTGTGTGGATATTAGTACCGTTGGCGCTCTGAAACAGATGGTAGTTCCCGGTCTGTTGATTATTATACCCCCGATAATTGTGGGACTTGCTCTTGGCCCGGAAGCTTTGGGCGGCATGATGATCGGTGCACTGGGTACAGCAATGCTGCTTGGTATTGCGCTCAGTAATGCAGGGGGAGCCTGGGATAATGCTAAAAAGTACATCGAAACAGGTGAGCATGGCGGCAAAGGTTCAGAAGCTCATGCCGCATCTGTGATCGGGGATACTGTTGGCGATCCTGCCAAAGACACCAGCGGCCCGTCGCTGAACATTCTTATTAAGCTGATGAGTATTGTTGCACTCACGCTGTTACCGCTTTTCTTGTAAGCGCGAACTATAGCACTATTTTACTGAATAAGACTCGCTCGAAAGAGCGGGTCTTTTTTTTGGCGAACTGTCAAGTATCGCGCTTTGCGCAACGTGGAACTGTTGAGGTTTGTGCGTGGTGCAAAGTTGAATTGTTGTAATCAGGTAACAAAACTGAGGCTGTCCAAAAAGGTAAAATTCACCGAACACTACTTAAATAATTTAGGCTTTTCCTCCGTACTCACCCTATATCCCTCTATAACTAATAGAAAGGGATTAAATGTCTAAATTATTTAAGCTGGTTTGTTTATTGATTTACTTTTTGGACAGACCCACAGAGGGGGATTTTTTATCGGAATGAACTGTCAAGAACTTTTAATAAGAAGTTGGAAGTTACAGCCCAATTAAAAATCTCCCGATTCCACAATTCTACACCACTTTCGGACTCTGCAGCAGCTCTTTTCGTTCGAAGTCTTGCAGGTCCCGATTACTCTTCACCATACTGTTTATTGTAGGCAAGCGTGATTTTTTGGTTCATGTGGCGCTTATAATTCTCATATTCATACCTGCGCACCGTAAATTCGGAGTGATAGGTTCCGTCGTTGCAATCTACATTCAGTTTATCCGTGCGATCAGTCTCGGTGATGACAACCTGAACATTACCAAGTTTATAAGAGTCGATTTCTTTACTCATTAAATCATTTTTTGTTTTGACAATGCAAGCAAAAGATACATCTTTTGTGTTATAACCCCCGAATTCAGATTTTGTTAGAATAAAACAAAACAAACGGATCAAAATGAAAAAAATCTACCCGTTATTTCTTGGACTGTTTTTGTTAACCTCTTGCGGAGGAGAGGAGTCTACTGAGCTTACCCCGGATTTACCGGCAGAGACGGCTCAAGACGAGTTTTTTGCCAACCTGTTTTCACTCTGTGGGGAAACATTTATCGGGGAATCTACCTTCCCGGATGAGCCGGATCATGTGCTTGTGGATACTGAACTCAAAGCCACAATTTCTACGTGTACCGAGGAAATAATCGAAATTGATCTTGTGCGCGGCGGAGATACATGGCACACCACCTGGATATTGGAAAAAAGGGACGAGGGGCTACATCTCTATCACGACCATATTGGAGATAACGAATATGAAGAGGGCGAGGAACCTGATACGGGCTACGGCGGATATGCAAATGATGAGGGCAGCGCAACCACGCAATATTTTCCCGCTGATGACCAAACAGCGGATATGCTCCCCGAGGCAGAAACAAATGTTTGGATGTTGGAGCTCGATATGGAACGTCAAATACTGATTTACGATCTGCAACGCAATAGCGAACCGCGTTTCAGGGCGGAACTTGAAATGATTGAAAGTGAATGATCAGTAATGTACACATCCACAAAAAAACTGTGGAGTGATTTCCAATAGACAATTAGCTGAATGCCAAAATCAAGATATCGTTTAACAAACCCGCTGCGGTTTGTAATTGAACGCCAGTTTGTGAAAGGTGCCCAGTACCAGCTTATGGCAGTAGTTGCGCTGATTGGCCTGATCTCATTCTCAGGCGGAATACTGGCCAAAATGGTGGCACAACCCGAATGGGAGTTTGGGGAATCGGTATGGTGGGCATTTCTGCGTTTAACAGACCCAGGCTACCTCGGAGATGATGAAGGTACATGGCTGCGAATCATCTCTACGTTTCTAACCGTGAGCGGATACGTTGTCTTTTTAGGGGCTCTGGTAGCTATTATGACCCAGTGGCTGACCAGTAAAATGAGAGAACTGGAACAGGGTTTGACTCCGGTTGCTGTGAAAAATCATATCGTGATTTTGGGATGGACAAACCGAACTCATTCAATTGTTGTTGAATTTTTCGAGTCTGTGGGAAAGATGAAACACTTTTTGGCAAGGCTCGGTGAAAAAAAACTGAAACTTGTTATCCTGGCAGAAAATTCATCGGCTCAGCTTACCCGCAATCTAAAAGCGGATCAACAAATTGGAAAACGGGCAGATGAAATTATTTTGCGTACCGGCGACCCGCTTCAAATGGAACATCTTCTCAGGGTTGATTGCTACAATGCATCAGCCATAATCATCCCAAGCTATAACAGTAAATTCCAGGACTTTGTTTCTGCAGATGTAGAAACTATTAAAACACTTCTGTCGCTGAGCAGTAACCCAAAAATTAAAGAAAAAAATCAACTGCCATACGTGGTGGCAGAAATACAGGATGAGAAAAAAATAAATGTAGCCCGAAGAGCGTACCCCGGGCCCCTGGAAATCATTGCCGGAGATTCCATTATCAGTCGCCTGATAGCCCAAAACGTGAGACATGTTGGGCTTTCCGAAGTGTATGAGGCGCTGTTATCGAAAGGGTTAAAATCAGATCTGTACACACGCAACCATCCGGCGCTGACAGGAAAACGGTGTGATGAGATTGAAAGGCTGTTTCCAAGAGCTATTTTTATGGGAGTGGTCCGAGTTTCCGAAGGTCAATTTACCCCGATACTGAACGTATCTAATGACTTTGTTGTGCAGTCCAATGATCGCCTGGTTTTTCTGGCAGGCAGTCATGAAGATACCGAACCGGCAGGTCGCTCTTCAAAACCAAAGAAACTGGATCTCCAAACCCTCCATGAGCCAGGTGAGGAACATACCCCGGTTGTAAAGATGATCAGGTTGCTAATTTTAGGTTGGAATAACCGAATCCCGGCTTTAATCCATGAATTTGGAAGCTACATAGATCAGGAAATAGAGGTAACTGTGGTATCGGTTCTGCCGGCTTCAGACCGTGAGAAAAAGATTGACCTTCATGGTGGATATGTAAACCGGGTAGCATGCACCCAGGTTGAGGCCGACTATATAAACGAGGCAGAACTTCGGGAAGTTAATCCGGGCGCATTTGATCACATTATTTTGTTGAGTACCGATCAGCTGCAGGATACGGAAGAGGCCGACGCACGAACCATTGTAGGTAAGATTTTACTGGATGAAATTTTAGACGGAGAACAGAATCAGCCGCACATTTTGGTTGACCTGGCTAATCCTGGAAACAGCTTGCTGCTGAAAAAACCCAATACCGAATTAATAATAAGCCCAATTATTTTAAGCCATTTACTTGCGCAGGTTGCCCTGCGCCGGGAGTTGCAATCCATATATACAGAGCTATTTACCGTGGGCGGTGCCGAAATTGAGTTTAAATCAATTGAACACTACGGGCTCGGTCCGGGTAACTACACGTTTGAGGAGGTTGAACAGGTTACGGCACTTGTAGGTGAAACGGCCATCGGTGTATTTAAAAACAAAAAAAATGGGCATTTGAAAAATAAACTTATATTGAACCCCCCTAAGAATGAATACTTAACCATAACAGAAAATGATGAGTTTGTTGTGCTGATGACATATTAACTATCCTATTTTCGATCTAAAAAACTTCAGAAATCATACCCAATTGACCTATGACCCGATATATATTCATTAGCTTTTTTGTTGTAACACTTTCCATTGCGGCAGTAGACCGCGCCCTGGCGCAAGGACAAGCCGATCAACCCGAATGGGATCCGGAACTTACAGAAGACTGGCCCCCTGTTGAAGATTTAGTTGAGACGGGTGAACCGGGTGAAGCTCCATCAGATGCAATCGTGCTGTTTGATGGAACAGACCTTGATGCCTGGACCGGTGCATCGGATGACCGTGATGATGCCCCCTGGAGAGTTGAAAATGGTGCGGTAACAGTAGTACCCGGCTCCGGAGGTATTAAAACCCGGCAGGGATTTGGTGATATTCAGCTACACATTGAATGGAGAACACCCGAGGAGATTGAGGGAGACGGACAGGGACGCGGGAACAGCGGAGTGTTTCTGCAGGAGAGGTACGAAATTCAGGTACTCGATTCATGGCAAAATGAAACCTATGGCAACGGCCAGGCCGGTTCTGTGTACAAACAAAAAGCACCCGATGTAAACGCAAGCAGAGCCCCGGGCGTGTGGCAGTCCTACGATATTATTTTTGAAGCTCCCCGTTTTGATGATGACGGTTCACTTATCAAGCCGGCGTACGTAACGGTACTTCACAATGGCGTACTCATACATCACAGATTTGAGATCAAAGGCCCCACGGAATATATAGGGTTACCCAAATACAGCCCCCATTCCAATAGTTTGCCAATTATGCTCCAGGATCACAGCAATCCCGTGAGTTTTCGCAATATTTGGGTGCGGGAGCTTTAATTTAGTTGCATCACAGAGTTTGAATACAGTTATTAAGCAGATGCATCAGGCAGCAAAACTCAGACAAAAACATAAAGTCTTATGATTCGATTAATTACATATAGTTTACTTACAGCGGCATTTTCATTAGCCATTTTTGGCTCGGCGTGCGCACAGGAACAGAACGAAGAACCCGAATGGCACCCGGACTTAACAAACGACTGGACACCTGTTGAGGACTCCGTCTATACCGGGCAGATGGGTGAAGCACCATCGGATGCAATTGTATTATTTGATGGCACAGATTTATCAAATTGGGAAAGCGCTCCCGGCTACTTTACGGACGCATCTAAAGTGCCTGAATACCTGGAACAATTAGAAGGTGATTTTGATCCGGCCGGCTGGAATGTTGAAAACGATATGATGACTGTAGAACCGGGTACCGGAAGCATCATGAGTAAACAACGGTTCGGGGATATGCAGCTTCATATTGAGTGGAGAACACCGGAGGTTATAGACGGTGACGGACAGGGCCGTGGTAACAGCGGGGTATTTTTGATGGGGTTATACGAGGTTCAGGTTTTAGACTCCTGGCAAAACCAAACGTACAGTAATGGTCAGGCCGGGTCCATTTACAAGCAGTATTCTCCCATGGTAAATGCCAGCAGACAGCCCGGTCAGTGGCAGACGTATGATATCTTTTTTGAACGACCTCACTTTGAGGATGATGGATCTCTTATTAAACCTGCCTATATCACGGTTCTGCACAATGGCGTGCTTATACATCACCGGCAGGAGCTGCAGGGGCCGACGGTATACATTGGATTACCTGAGTATGTGGCACACGCGGAAAAACTACCCATTGGTTTACAAGATCACAGCGACCGGGTGAGTTTCCGGAATATTTGGGTGCGAGAGTTGTAAATCAGCATTCTAAATTAAATCCCAATATTTATATACTGAATGTGCTGGTTCCTGTATACTAAACCTGATCAATCATGACCATCTTTATCTGGCTGCTGCTGGTCGTTGCACTCATCGTTTGGCTGACAGCCCGATGGAAACTCCATCCTTTTCTGGCGCTGCTGTTTGGCGCGATTGGCATGGGGTTCCTGGCCCAAATGGAAACGGTTCAGCTGATTGAAAGTATTGGGGACGGATTTGGTTCCACACTGCGGAGCATCGGTATTGTAATTGCCGCGGGGGCCATTATCGGGGAGTATCTCGATCGGAGCGGCGGAGCAAAGGTACTGGCAAATCATATCCTGGAAAAAGTTGGCGAAAAGAACTCTCCGCTCTCTATGAGCCTGACCGGTTACATCGTATCGATTCCGGTTTTTTGTGATTCAGGATTCATCGTGCTTTCATCGCTAAATAAAGCGATTGCCAAACGCACAAAGATTTCACTGACCGTGCTTGCTGTGGCGCTGGCCTCCGGGCTATATGCCACTCACGTGTTTGTGCCGCCTACTCCGGGTCCGCTTGCCGCAGCCGCCACACTGGGTGCAGATATTGGCAGAGTATTGATTCTGGGTTTGATTGTTTCGATTCCTGTTATGGGCGCAGCTTTGTTCTGGGCCGTAAAGTTTTGCAGTAATTACAGTGTGGAGTATGAAATGTCTGAAGCAGAAAGTGTGCCCATTGGCCCGGGACCATCATTTAAAGCTGCTGTTGCCCCTATCCTGATGCCGATTGTGCTGATCGCCTTCAAGTCAATTGCCGAGTATCCCACTGCACCGTTCGGTGAGGGTGTTATATTCAACACTCTGGTTTTCCTGGGAGATCCTATCATTGCCCTGCTCATAGGTGTGGGTTTTGCCCTGCTGATGGTAACCGGCGGTAAAAAGAAAATTCAGAATGAATGGCTGGAAGAGGGGTTGAAAAAGGCAGGGACCATTATCCTGATTACCGGTGCAGGCGGAGCCTTTGGTGCCGTTTTACGTGAAACGGATCTCGCCGACTTTGCGGAACAGTTTGCGGCGGTGGGAGGACTGGGCGTACTGATTCCTTTTTTAATTGCCGCATTTCTGAAAACAGCCCAGGGATCATCCACGGTTGCTATCATTACAGCGGCGGCCATTTGTGCTCCTCTGGTTGATTCGTTAGGGCTGGATTCAACCAATGGCCTGGCCCTGGTTGTACTTGCAATCGGGGCGGGGTCGCTCACGGTATCGCACGTAAACGACAGCTACTTTTGGGTTGTCTCAAAATTTTCGGAGATGGATACGGCCACTGCTTTGAAAACACATACGATTGCCACACTCATCATGGGTTTAACAGGCTTGATTACGATACAGATCATGGCTTGGCTGCTGTTGTAAAGAGCTGAAAATGAATACAACGGTTGGGTCCCGCAGGTACTAAAAGAGTGAAGACAAAATGGTGTCTGTTATTTGCTCCCTGTTTTATACTTTTTTGTGAATAATCCGGGGTAATAATGCCATTCAGCCCCGGTTTTGGATAGAATCAGGCCTTTCGATGCCGTTTCGTTGATGGTAAACCGGGATCTCTCTATGCAGAACGTGGGATTAAGCTGTTCATTCAGAATAACATCTCGGAGATACCCAGAACGCAAAGGGGTACCAGGAAAAAAAGAGTGAAAATATAGGCTCCTACAAACCACTTGCTTGTCTGGGTCTTTAAAGCCATTGTCTCAGCAATAGTTGGAGGGATTTTTCTCAGAAATGGAGTTGAAAAGATCAGGAGAATTGCGGATAAATTAAAAAGCAGGTGAAGAAGTGCAATTTGAAATGCAAGGATGGCTGTGGGACCGGTTATAGCTGTAGCCGCAAGTATAGCCGTTACCGTCGTGCCCAGGTTGCCGCCAAGAGTGAATGGATAGACCTGCTTCATTGTCATTACGCCGCTGCCGGCCATAGGCACAATGAGAGCTGTTGTTGTAGATGAAGACTGAACCAGAACGGTAATGATACCGCCAGCGCTCATTCCGGAAATGGGCCCGCGGCCTACGGCACTATTTAATATCTCAAGGGCTTTACCTGTCATAAGCTTCTTCAGAATTTTTCCTATCGCATGAACTACATACAGAATTAATCCAATTCCGATAAGTATCAACAGGATTCCCCGCCATGCTCCATCCATCACCCCGGTTACCCACATAAATACATCAGCCGAGGGTGCAACAGCGGATGAGACCAGGTTGAAGTCACTCAAATTTACGCCTTCGGAGGCTGCATCGGGTGCGAAAAAACCCGCGAGCCAAAGGGATGCGTTTTCCAGCGGGTGGAACATCAGTTCAATCGGGAAGAGCAGTAGTACAGCCAAAACATTGAAGCTGTCGTGAACGGTTGCGGCAGAAAAGGCCCGTTTGAACTCCTCGCCATCCCTCACATGACCCAGGCTCACAATTGTGCTGGTCAGCGAAGTACCGATATTTGCGCCCATGATCATCGGTATTGCAATCGATATTGGCAGGCCTCCAGCCACAAGACCAACGATGATAGATGTGACGGTGCTTGAGCTTTGTATAGCCGCGGTGGCAACAACTCCCACCATCAAACCGATAAACGGATTTGTGGCAAACTCAAACAGTTGTGAGGCAGCTCCTTCGGTGGATATTTTAAACCCGTCACCAATCAGTGAGACGGCTACAAGCAGGAAATAGATGAGCATCAGGACTGCTACCCATCTAATTCCATCACCGTAGTGATTAAATCTCTTCAAGAGGCTATTTCGAGCAGTTTCCAAGCAAATCTCCTGTTAGGCCTTTACCAGATTTATTTGTGTTTCCACCTACTGATATAAGGATCTCTTATTACGAAAATGTTAAGAAACTGTTAACCACAGAACCTCTTTGGCGGAGTGTTCACAGCGGGGTAAGGAATCTCAATAAAAAACGCCGGCTCCCAGGGATGGTCCTGAGGGGTTTGAGTGATCCGGACAGGGGATGGATGGTTTTAAGAATCCGGTTCAAAATTAGTGAGGTGCATTAAATAATACGAATGAGGAATGATAGAAGGTTGTTAAAGGATTTCTAAATAGCCGAAAAGATCTTCCTTGATCATTTTTGTTTTCGGGATTATCTGTTCATCTGCCGACCCCAATGGAAAAATTACGATTCAGTAAAAAGTTCTCATTCTCTTTAACGGTCCTCTGCCTGGTAACAGCTGCAACAGCCTACGGGCATGTAAAATGGTTCAGTGATTTCAGCTTCGCCGACAAACCTCTTACCTTTTCCGAGGCGATAGGCCCGCTCTTCACGGGTCTCACAATTCTGAGTATGGTGGTTATAGCGGCTATGGTGCTTTTGGAGAAAAAGCTGCAGGACTGGCCGCTCTACAGCAGTATTGATGAGTGGCTCAGAGGAAAAAAAGGCAACGGCCTGCTGATTATGAGGATTGTGACCGGCGCAACACTTTTGCTCTCCTGGCAGGGTGATGCCATTTTGGTTCCTGAACTTCCGGTTCCGGCCGGCTGGATCGGTTGGTTACAGTTTGTTCTTGCTTTCATGCTGCTGTTCGACCGGCTTGTGAAGTACTCAGGTGCCGGATTGATTGTCCTCTATATCTACTCCATCTTCCAGTTTGGTGCATTTCATATGCTGGATCACCTTCTTTTTTTAGGAGCCGGGTACTTTCTCCTGGTCAGTGATTCGGAAAATCAAAAGATAAAGGAATCACGCCTCCCGGTACTGTATGCGACGGTCGGTTTTTCACTCTGCTGGCTGGCGATTGAAAAAATTATCTACCCGCAGTGGGCGCTCTATATTTTAGAGCAGAATCCGCAGCTTACCCTGGGCCTCGACGTGGATTTTTTCTTAATGAGCGCCGCTTTTGTCGAATTCGCCCTGGGTTACCTGTTGATTATCTGCCTGCTGCAAAGACCGCTCGCGCTGGTAATCACCCTGGTATTTTTTTCCACAACGCTCGTGTTTGGCAAGGTGGAGGTAATTGGGCATACGCTGGCGCACGGCGCACTGATTGTTTTCTTGCTGGAAGGCCCGGGCAGCATGTACAGAACACCCATTACGTTTCATAAGAAACTGAGCCTGAGATCCGCTTTTGGTGCCGTTAACTTCGCCTTATTGTTGGGCGTTTTGCTTTTTGCCTACTCGCAGGGAGCCTGGCATCAGTATACTACACGGAGCGGACCGGCACTTGAAGAAGCGGGCATACTGAACCTGCCGGACGATGTAAATGCACCTTCAGTGTCGATTGATCTATCGAAAGACCCGATCTCCGGATGGAATCTGAGGGTGGAAACTGAAAACTTTGAATTTTCACCGGAAGCGATCGGCTTACCTCACGAAAAAGGGAGCGGACACGGGCATCTTTACATAAATGACCGAAAAGCAGGCAGGGTTTACGGAAAATGGAATCACATCGGCAGGCTGCCGCCGGGAACACATACAATAAGGGTTGAGCTGACGACAAACATGCACAGAACCTACACGGTGGAAGGAAGGGTAGTTGCTGATGAGGATGAAATCAGGGTAACTGACATAAATTAGCTCCTCATTATTTCCAGCACCTCTGAAATCAAATTTACTGTATCCAGGCTTCCGAACTCTTCCCCTTTCTCAAAATCTCCTTCGCTCTGGGCCATGGTGTTGGTAAGATGGGCAAAACAGATAACCTTTTTCTCAAGTGCCCGGGCAAACGCATAGAGTGCAGACGCCTCCATCTCAACGCAAACAACATCTTCCTTTTTCATCGATACTATGGCAGATTGGGTTTCCCGGTAGGGCGCATCTGTGGTCCAGCTCTTGGCTTCAAAAAATGATGAGCCACCGTTTTCAGTTTCTAACCGCAGCTGTTTTAATAAATTTTCAGATATACTGGATGGTTCTTCCGGGGGCAAATAATGATAGCTGGTACCTTCATCGCGAAGAGCTTCGGTAATGAGGGCAAATTTCTTTTCAACCAGTTTTTCGGAAATAATCCCCGCTGAGGTTATGCTGATCAATAGTTCACAACCGGAGACAAAGAGCTGCTCTGCAACCAATACCGCATATGAAGCACCTACAGCAAAGGGTATGACGCCGATTTTTGTGCCGGAGAGTTCAAAAGTATATAGCTCGGAATGATAACACGCCCAGCATTTATCTTTTGAGGCTTTTCCCTCTTTTTTAAGCCAATCTGCAAGATCACCGTCCGGATCTAATACACAGATCTTCGGGACCTCACATTTGGGTATGTTATTTTGCCGCCTGGATTCTCTTAGCAGGTTTTCAGGATTAAAGACAGAAGGTTCGGGGTAATGTTTGTTATTGAGAATCGATGGTTTTCTCACGAGATCATTGTTTATGAAAATTGTTGGAGCAGAAAGCAAAGTTTCCGTTGATGACGTTAATTACTGCAGCAGGGCCTTAATAACCACAAAACCTCCCTCTCCATATCCGGGTTGAGGCTCTTCCGGTTTTTCTTCAGAGGCTGTGATTAAGGTCTGCCAAAATTCAAAATCTCCAAAACCCGTATTTTCAAGAGATTCAGTGATTTCGCTTACCGAGTGAAAGTGAGCGTCTCTGTAAAACGGATTATCTTCTTTGTATTGCTGGTACTTCTGTCCCAGCGGACTATCCTTATCAATCATTCCAATAATAAAATGCCCATTTGGTTTAAGAACACGTGCCGTTTCCCGGAATGCTTTTTGGATATCATCCAAAAAACAAACGGTTGTTATCATAACTGCAAAATCAAACGTATCGCTTAAGAAAGGCATATTCTCTGCTTTTGCAAGAAATGTTTCTATTCCTCTCTGCTTGGCAACGCGAGCCATATTCTCCGAAGGATCTATCCCGCGATCTATGCCGCACTTTTCAGCAAAGCGTCCCGTACCAATTCCAATTTCAAGACCAAATCCATCAGAGGGAACCACTTTATCAAGAGCATTCAGCTCCGATTGAAACCAAACGGGATGGTCATCAAACCACTGGTCGTATTCCTTACTATTTTGGTCGAATACATCCATTGTTTTAGTATTTCATCATTTTCGTTCAGTTTTTTAGTTATTAGCCTTCGGATCTTTAATCGGTGTTTTCATCATACCTTTAATCGTTTGGTCTTCTTCCGCGTCAAACTCTTCCAGCCCGAGCTTGATGGTTTCAGGTTCAGGATTGAGCCTAAAGGTTCTTGCAATACGGTCCCAAAATGAAAATAGGGAACTGTAGTTAGAATCTGTTTCCGGCTGCCATCTTGAATGATGAACCCGGTGCATATTGGGAGTTACAATAATCGCCCGTAACATCCGGTCATATCTTTCGGAAAGTCCCACATTGGCATGATGAAACTGAACCACGGCAAACATAATCATTTCATAGAGAACCAGCTCCCAAAGGTAGACACCAAACAGAGCTATCAGCGGTATTCGAAATGCGGAGGAGAAGAAAATCTCCCCCCAGGTGAAAACGGTTTGCGGTTGTGACGTCCATTTTATTGTCGGAATGATGGACGCTGTGGAATCGCCAAAAGAAAGGGACTTCATGATTAAAAC
>JAWLEH010000193.1:0-4473 GCA_041686215.1 Balneolaceae bacterium
GCAGAGAATGAAGCGGAAGAATCTCCTTTAATTTAACCGCGCACATAAAACGGTATATTTGCTGTAGCTACCCGATTAATTTCGTCGTCTTTCAAATATACAAAGATGCGGTAAGGCCCTTCCTCTTCCGGGGCATTGAGGCGGACTGTGTTGCCTTCTCCCCGGCCAACCAGTGCTTCCACCTTCGGAGGTTTTTCTTCCCGGTCACCGCCATCCTGCAGATCGGTGCTTTCATGAAAAACCTCCCATTCAACCTCCAGGTCACCAGATGATCGGTTGATTGGAAACACCTCTGCTTCAACCTGCTGACCCGGGTTCAGGTAGATACTGTCAAGAGCCGTTTTTCCGTCAAGCCGGTAATCATCAATTCCGGGAGAGCGTTTTTCCGGCCACTTTCCGGTCCAGTTATACTGCATGGAATCGACCACCTCTATCGGATCTCCATTTTCCATAAACATGCCGTACCAGGTATGGGTCCTCTCCTGCTTTTGTCCCCATAAAAAGACATACGATCCCAGGCATTTTTCACTGTCTGATCCCATTGAAGCTTGGTATCGATCCTTATAAAGTTCTGCTTTCACCGTGGATGTTTCTTCAATGGCAACGTCCCAGTCGGTTCGGGGAGATTCCCAGTGGCCAGTAGGCCCCCATTCAGTAACTATATACGCTTTATCCCAGCCGTACTTCCGTACATCTCCGGGAAGTACTGCCAGGCCTCCGTATGTGTTGACGGACAGCAAGTCAAGATCGCTGCATTTCTCTTTAATATGATCTGCTTTCTCCTGATTTATGCCGGCAATCATGGTTGTGGTTACGTGATGCGGATCTTCATCATGAATCATTTTTGAAACGTTGTTTACCGCATGCCACACAACGGGATTTGTGTAGTTGAGATCCAGTTCATTGCCGATACCCCACATCAGGACAGCCGGATGATCTTTATACTTCAAAACCTCATCGCGCATTCTCTGCAGCTGGGAAGCAACAGCTTCCTCATCATCATAATTAAACCCGTGCCGCTCTTTGCCCATATTTAGTCCAAGGCAGACGGATATTCCAAGGTTATGGGCTCTGTCCAGCAGCTCCATTGTATCAGACCCTGTACTCCACCTTCGAATTGAGTTTCCGCCAATTGAAGTAAGAAGTTCGAGGTGCCCGCCTCCTCCGGCTCCGTTGATGTAGTACGGTTCACCGCCTCTGTAGAGTTGAAAAGAACCCTTTTCTTCTTTTATCTCTACTGGTATGGGGCCGTTTTCCCGTTTGCCCCAACCCACAAGAGGCGATAACGGATTGCCCGCCAGTACGAAACTTCCTGCTGAATAAAATGAGGTTTTGAGCAGCCACTCTTTTCTATTCATAATCAAATAGTTGATTATCATTTACTGAACGTTATTTTTAAAATCACTGTAATCCCATCTAAAATTTAAGGAAGTTCATTCTCCAATGCTGCTGTAGCTTACAAATTATCACCGGTTTCAACGAAGGATTTCTGTGAAACTTCTCTGATTCATTTGCGGAGCTCTGCGAGAGGATAGCGGGATCTATTGAACAAATAGGATATCAGGTGTACAAAAACCGTTTGATATTCTTTTTTGGCGTTTTTACGAACTCCTGGTCCACGAGTTCAATTGCCGACAGCTGCTCGTAGGATGCAACCGCATCATTATAGGAACGGCGCGTTTTCTCCAGGATATCCTCAAGATCGTCCTCTTTCGTGCCGGTTGACGCCATCATTTCGGCATCCGGATAGACCTTAGCCACCAACCGGTTATTGCGCTGTATAATCACGCACTCCTGAATAAACGGAAAGTTCGTAAGCCTCGACTCCAGCTCCTCAGGATATACATTCTGGCCGCTCGGTCCCAGCAGCATATTTTTTTTGCGACCTTTGATAAAGATAAAATTCTGTTCATCCGTAATCCCCAGATCTCCCGTCTTAAACCAGCCATCTTTCGTAAAGGCCTGCTCATTTGCTTTTTTATTGTTGTAGTAACCCAGCATTAAATTCCGGCCCCTTACCTGTATTTCACCGGGGTCTCTATATCGATTTTCGCTGTCTATCCGAACTTCCATCCGGTCGACCAGCCTGCCTGATGATCCTTTTTTTGTCTCATAGTGTGGCGCATAGCTAATCAGCGGCCCGCATTCGGTCATTCCATAGCCGATTGTAAAAGGGAAATCGATTTTTCTGAAAAATTCTTCCACTTCAGGACTTAACGCTGCTCCGCCAACTACCGCTTCATGAAAATTTCCTCCAAAGCTTTCGACCAGGCTTTTTCGCGTTTTTTTATAGATCAGGTTTCTGATTCCCGGTATGGCTAACAGTACTTTGATCGCCGGCTTTTCCAGTGAGGGCACGATTCGCTTTTTATAGATCTTCTCGATGATCAGCGGAACCAGCAAAATAAGATGTGGCTTTACCTCTCCAAGCGCTTTCAGCAGTATTTGCGGAGTGGGCACCTTGGTCAGAAAGGTAATGTGGCACCCCAGCGAAATCGGAAACAGATTCTCGAAGGCCAGCCCAAATATATGCGCCATGGGTAAAATGGAGACAATCCGGTCGCCGGCTTCAAGCGGCATATTCTCCCGCGCATAGATAATATTTGATTCAATACTTCGCACCGGAAGCATCACGCCCTTGGAAAAACCCATCGACCCTGAGGTGTAGGAAAGAATCAACAGATCCTCATCGTCCCGTTTGGGAAACTCAAAATTCTCTTTTTCTATGATCAGTGATGGATCTGTTGCCGATTTGTCCGGCGATTCCGATTTGCCATTCAGTATTCTGAAATCATCCGTGGAAATCGTGAGTTTCAATCCTTTCAGATCTGATTTGTTCAGGTTTGCATACAGAGAGTCTGCCACGAACAGTGCTTTAGCACCGGAATGCTCTAAAATGTGATGTGCATTTTCGGGCGTGAAATCAGGTAGAATGGGAACCACCACCCCTTCAAATGCCATAATTGAGAAGAATACTGTAGCCCAGTTAGATGAATTCCGGGCGTATATCGCAATCTTATCTCCGGGCCTTAATCCCGCATCCTGCAACGTGATTTTCAGCGCTTCAATCTTGTTGGCCACTTCACCAAATGTGGATGTTTGACCGCCATAATCCGTAAAAAGAGGACTCTCCCAGTTTTGCTGAAAAGCGTCAGTGTACATTTGACCTAACCGGTTCCGGGAAGCTGAGTTTTTCATTTATAAATGATGAGATTAAGAGTTGCCAGGTCACCTTATTTCAAGAGCTGATCTTCTAACTCTAAAGTACTACTCAAAGATTGAATTGCCAATCAGAATGAATGGCAGGACGGACTGACGTAGTTCTCCAAAGAGGTATGTAGTATGGGCAATGAAGCTACTGCGACACTTAGTGGGTTTACAAGATATCGGTGAACGAATGAATGATGAATTAACGACTCAAGAGCCATAAAACCAAGATAGGCAAAGTATTGACGAGGTACTTTGGTTATAATGCGCGGGTTAAGTGTACAATAAAGTTAGGAATCCAGCAGTTATGTGTATAGATTAATAAAAAATACACATCAACAAAACCGGTGACATTATGCGGACAAATGTAGTGATTGATGATGACCTGATGGATGAGGCCCTGAAGGTAAGCGGATTAAAAACGAAAAAAGATGCGGTGGAGGAAGGTCTGAAGCTTTTGGTCCAGCGCAGAAAACAAGAATCCATCAAAGACCTGCGCGGAAAATTGCATTGGAAAGGTGATTTAGAGGCTATGAGGAGTGACGAGACGTGATCTTAGTGGATACCAGCGTTTGGATTGACTATTTCAACGGCGTGATTAATAAACAAACTGAAACTCTCGACCGGCTCCTTTCTGAAAAGTCGGTACTTATTGGAGATATTATTCTCACAGAAGTTTTACAGGGGTTCGATAGCGACAAGGAGTTTAGGTGGGCTAAACAAGCTCTTGATCCGCTGGACTGCGTTCACCTTGGAGGAAAGCCGCTGGCCATAAAAGCAGCATCAAATGTCCGGTTTCTTCGATCAAAAGGCATCACCATTCGCAAAACTGTAGATATGCTTATCGGAACCTGGTGCATCGAACATGACGTGGAGCTGCTGCACAACGATAAAGATTTCGATCAAATAGCAACTCAGTTGCCTTTGCGGGTATATGTTTAGTTGATGTGGTGCTCTTGGTACACTGACGATCTGGTTTGATGAATTTCCTGTTATCCGAATAAATCTGAATGAGTATTTGTACGGACCATTCTTTTCATCAGATATCCAAATCTTCAACCAACACCTCAGTAGTATCAAATTCCTTCAGTTTTTGACCCGCTCTGGACTCGAATATAGTTTGATAAGTCGTTTCGTTGGGTATTTTCATCTCAAACGGAAGGCATGGCTGAACTTTCACCCGGTATCTATCGATTCCACCAGTTCATAAATCATATCGCCAACGGCATCGCCATACCCCCACCCGATTCCACCACAGGCCGCCTC
>JAWLEH010000194.1:0-4372 GCA_041686215.1 Balneolaceae bacterium
AACATTATACAGTTTGCAGAAAAGTTATAAATTTTTAACCATTTAACACTGTTTTGACAGGACCTACCCATATAAACGTGTGTAAGGCGTGAATGTTAAAAGAATTCAACAAGTTAGAAGAAGCGCTTTTTTAAAGTGTGAGCCAATAAATGTGTGTTGGCCAAACATTAGAATTTGAAAGTTTTTCCTTTTTTTGAATCACCGAACTCAAATCTTCGGCAATTCTTTTTGTTTTTCTCTCTCGTTGGGCAGAATTATCCGTATATTTGATCAACAGTCCGGAACAATTCCGGATTTTCCCTTCTACAGAATTTTTGCCCCGGTTTCCTTTCTGCACAATAAAGAGAGCGTATCCATGGCAGGTATTGTCAGGGAACAGATTGCGGAAATCCTGAAGCAGGATATCGCGGTCAGCATAAAATTTCGAATACTCAAATTATATTTTACGTGAACTCAACTCTATTTACTGATCTTGGAATCAGTGCATCCATTTTACAATCCATCAACGAGATGGGTTTTGAAGCCGCAACTAAAATCCAGGCCGCTGCCATACCCGCTATTATGCAGGGAAAAGATGTGGCGGGGCAGGCTCAAACCGGGACCGGAAAAACCGCTGCGTTTGCCATTCCGGTGCTGGAAAAGATCGATCCGCAATCAGGCAGTGTACAGGCCATTGTAATGTGTCCCACCCGTGAGTTGGCCGTGCAGGTAACCGGTGAGTTTATTAAGCTGGCAAAACATATAAAAGGCGTTCACATCACACCAGTGTATGGCGGTCAGCCGATATCACGCCAGATTAAACAGATTAAATCGGGTACGCAGATTGTGGTGGGAACCCCGGGTCGTGTGATCGATCACCTGAAACGTGGTACTCTGAAGCTGAATGACCTGAAGATGGTGATTCTCGATGAGGCAGATGAGATGCTGAACATGGGATTCCGGGACGATATCGAAACTATTCTCGGTTTCTCAAAAGATGGTGAAGCCCGGCAGACAATCATGTTTTCCGCCACGATGTCGAAAGATATCAAGCGTATTATGAAGCGATACTTTACGGATCCGGAGATGATCAAAGTGGAGGGGAAGGCCCCGGCAGCGGATGGCATCGAGCAATATATTGTGGAAGCGCGAGACTCGATGCGCACAGAGGGAATCTGCCGCCTGCTGGATATCAATGATTATAAGCTGGCGCTGATTTTCTGCAATACCAAACGTAAGTGCGATTCACTGGTGGGCGAGATGCAGTCGCGCGGGTATCCCAGCGATGCTCTTCATGGTGACATGAGCCAAAACGTGCGCGATAAGGTGATGGATAAATTCCGGGCCGGAAAAATTGATGTGTTGATTGCCACTGATGTGGCCGCACGCGGGCTGGATGTGGACGATATTGACGTTGTGTTTAATTACGATGTACCCCAGGATCCGGAATATTATGTGCACAGAATCGGGCGAACAGGCCGGGCAGGACGCAAAGGCGTTGCCTATACATTTTCATCAGGCCGAAAGAGCAAAAACCTTCGGTACATCGAGCGAAACCTGAAGATCGACCTGCAAACCATTCCGTTGCCATCGGCACAGGACGTTCAGGCTTCAAAAATGGATGCTCTTCAGCAAAAGATCAGCCAGACACTGGAAGCCGGCGGTCTGCGTCCGTTTATTGAAAAGGTTGAAGGACTGGCCGGAGACAAATTTACCCCGATAGAAGTGGCTGCCGCCATTTTAAAACTGCAGCAGGGAGACCAGGTCCCCGATTTCTCATCCCGTGGTCAATCTTCAGAGACATCCCGGAATTCAGGCCATGGATCATCCGGAAGAAGAAAAAAATCCCGGAAGTCCGGTTCAAAAACCGGTAAGAATGAGCCGTTCTACAAACCTTTTACCGGCGGCAAACCAGGGAAGAAAAAGTTTAAAAAACGGAAGTAACGTTCCAGGATTACATTGTTTCAAAAGTTGTTAAAAGCCCCGTACAACCGGGGCTTTTTTATGCGTCCTGTTTTCTGAAAAATCTGATCTCAGAGGGAAACTAATCATCTCTGGAATCGCAGTGCTGGACGACACCTCTACCAATCACAGCCTGGAGTTTTTCCCCAATGGGATGCCTGCGGCAGGGTCTTTTTGGCGGTCCAAAAGTAACATAGAAGAGATAAGAAATTAGCCTTTATCACAACATATTTACTGATTTAAAAAATTAAATGGGTAATGTCATGGGACGGGGGTAGGTCGGAAAGGCTGGAAGCACTGAACATGAAAGAAATATTATTTAGGTGCGTATTTTTGGTCAATAAAATCCTGCCGGTTGGAATCTTTACAAAAAAGAGATGATAATCGGCACTTGTTTTAAATAACTTCCATGATATATTTGTTTAACAAATGTGGTTTTAGGTAAATCAGATAATGGTATTTCGATTAGTATCTGCTCTCGTGGTTTCACTTGCTCTTTTATCGTGTGCTGAACAGCCGCCTGATTTGGGTCGGGCCCAGGTTTCTGATAATTATGAAGAGGAAATTGAGCAATGGTATGGCAACCGGACAAAATTTCTGAAGGATCCCGCCGGCTGGATGCGCCTTGCCGGAATGCATATCCTGGGTGAAGGAGAGAATACGTTTGGAAGCGGCAGCGATGCAGACATTCGTTTCCCGGAAGAGCCATTGCCCGGGAAGCCGGGCGTTTTACTCTGCGTGATTCGGTAGTGACAATGAATTCATTTGGAAACAGCACGATCGCGCATGCGGGGAACCCGTGGATTCTATGCTGATCTATGACGGGGAGATTTCGCCGGCTCTTCAGTCGGGCACTCTGGAGTGGCTGGTGATTCAGAGGCAGGACCTTTTTGCTATTCGGCTCTATGACAAAGAGAATGAAAAAGTGGATCAATTCACGGGATTTCCCCGCTACCCGGTACAGTCTGACTGGCACCTTAAGGCCAGGTGTGATTCAAACCCTGAGGGAACGACGATTCCTGTTACCAATGTTTTGGGGCAGGTTGACCGGGACAGTTCACCGGGAACTTTGACCTTCAGGTACGATAACAAACTGTTTAGCGTTTCAGCACTGGAGGCCAGTGAGGAGCGGCTTTTTTTAATTATCGGGGATGAAACCAATCAAACCGAAACCTACCAGGCAGACCGATATATGTATGTGGATAAGCCGGGTGAGGATGGTTATACGACGCTCGATTTTAATAAACTTTATAATCCACCCTGTGCATATACTCCGTATTCTACTTGTCAGCTTCCGCCCCGGGAAAACCGTCTCAGCCTGGCTATCACTGCCGGTGAAAAACGCCCCGTGGACTGGGATGGTTTACAACTGTAAACAGACAATTCCGTCACTTAATTATTTTGGATGTTGCTTATGAAGATGATTCAATTCGCCCCTGTGCTCTCAATACTTTTATTATCATGGGTGTTTACCGGGTGCAATGAGTACGATCTGGGACCGGAGCCGCTGCCGGATGATTACGAACAGGCACACAGCGAATGGAAGCAATACCGCGCCGATGTTTTGACAGATACGACAGGGTGGCTGCGTCTGCAGGATTTGATTTGGCTTGAGGAGGGTGAAAACACGTTTGGCAGCGGAACCGATGCGGATATTCAGTTTCCGGAGGGATCTATTCAGGAAGAGGCCGGCACGTTTATCCTGGAAGATGGAGAAGTACGAATGACTACCCGCGGGGGCGTTGATATCCGCCACAAGGGCGAGCAGGTGGATGAACTTCAAATGACCGGCGAAGAGGTTGAGGAGCGGATTCATGCCCGCCATGGAGAGCTTACATGGTTTATTGACAAACGCGGTGAACAGCGCGGAGTGAAAGTGTTTAGCATGAATACCCCCAAAGCGGATAATTTCGAGGGTTTTCCGGCCTACCCGCTTCAGGAAGAGTGGCACCACAGGGCGCGGTTTGTACATCACCCGGAAGAGACCCATATCGAAATAACAAATGTACTTGGCGAGGTGGAGAACCAGTATTCCCCTGGGAAAGTGGAATTTCGTGTGGACGACCAGCTCTTTTCATTGGACACATTTGAAGCCTCAGGCGGACTCTTTATCATGTTCTCTGATTCCACAAATCGTACCGTAACGTACCAGGCCGGCCGGTATATGATTGTGGATTTTCCGGATGATGACGGCTTCACGACACTCGATTTTAATAAAGCCTATAACCCTCCGTGTGCGTTTAATAAGTTTACGACATGTCAGCTGCCACCTCAGCAAAACCGGCTTGACCTGGCCATCCCCGCCGGTGAGAAACGCCCTGTGGAATGGGAAGGTCTGTAAGATGCGGCTTCGGTCAGAGTATTTTTGGACAGCCCCGGGCACTTTTCAATACAATGACCAACGGTAAACACGTTCAATTATTTAAACCTT
>JAWLEH010000195.1:0-4344 GCA_041686215.1 Balneolaceae bacterium
GGGCGTCTGGATTGTCTGCTCGTCTTAACCCCGCACTGCGCGCCGTCAACACCACGGCGCTTATGCGGGGCTATGAATATTATGCCCCTGCCGGGGCATTTTGTTTCGCACAAGTACGAAACCCGCTGTACAGGAGAAAGCGAGATGTCGTGTGTTCATTACAAAAAAACGATTTTAAACTAAAAACAGTGGTTTTTTAAAATCTGTCACTGGTAACCACTAATTTTGCCCCAATAAGCGGAGCAAGACCATTTAAGATATGACAAGACAGAATCTCTCTGCCGAAGGATCGGCACCAAGTGTGGCTCGAGGGGTGTGCCACGTGATTCGCGTGGGGATGGGTGTCCGGTGAGCCAGTTAGTTTTGTCATGTCGGGTGAAATGGAATTGGGAGATCTCCGTAATTTTGGAGAGAGTGAAAGAATAGACCGTAGAAGATTAATTTATTCACCCTTTTAAATCACTCAAAACGGCCATACAACCGGGATCAGCAGTGTGGCAATGATCCAGAAAATAATGTTGATTGGAAGCCCCACCTTTGTAAAATCGGTAAACTTGTAGTGTCCGGCACCATACACAAGTGTATTGGCGTGATGGCCAAATGGGGTTAAAAATGTGAGTGAGGCAGCGTATGAAACGCTGATCACAAACGGCTCAGGATTCACGCCGATAGAGTCAGCGATTTGTATAGCCAGCGGAGCCACAAGTGCGGCGGAAGCGTTGGTGGACATAATGGCTGACATAAGCATGGTAAGAAGGTAAAATCCGGCAAGCATTGCACGGGGGCCAAATCCGGAGAGAGAATCAATCAGTGTTTCTGCCATCAACGATGCAGCCCCGGTTTTATCCATAGCCAGTCCCAGTGGAATGACACCAGCGAGGAGCATAATAATTTTCCAGTTAATGGCATTGTAGGCCTCTTCGGTTTTTATACAACCTGTTAACACCATTAAAATGACACCGGTACCTGCACTGATTGCTATGGGCAAAATTTCCATCGCCGCAACAACTACCACGCTTAGTAGAATCCCAAGTGCGATATAGGTTTTCTCAGTACGCTGCTGCATCACATTAAGTCTGGAGGCAACGATAAATGTTGAATCATTCTCAATATCGGAAACCCGGTCGGAGCTGATACTTAGAAGTACCGTGTCTCCGCCAGATAGTTTTGCTTTTCCAAGATCGTCGTGTTTTAGTTTGCCGTGATGGCGGATCGCGAGAGGCACAGCACTGAACCGTTCATAGAAATTAATTTCATCAAGTTTGTTTCCCTGGAGGGTAGATTCAGGCGTAAATACAGCCTCAACTAAACAATCGCTGCCATGCTCAAGGTCAATATCAACCCACTGTTTTGCAGCTCTGGATGAAAAATGTTCATTACTAATCAGTCTATTAATTTCCTTTGGGTTTCCCCGAACCCGAAAAATATCACCTGCTTCTACTTTAATTTTTGATCGTTGGGCAGACCTGTCACTTTCCGGTTTGATGATGCGAAGTACATCCAGGTCAAATAGGTTTTTAAAGTCTTCCTCATTAAATACCTGTCCCACCAGGTCGGAAGAGGGTTCTACCACCACATCGGCAAGATATCCCTGCATTTCAAAGTCTTTGGTAAGTTCCTCTTCGGTTTCTTCCCTGCGTGATGGAAGCATTTTAAATCCAAAAAGAAAAATAAAAAGATACCCGGCAATGAGAAGAACAATACCTATGGGGGCGAAATCAAACATTCCGAAGGAAGCAGCATTACGCTCTTCCGCGATGGAGGAGACAAGAATGTTGGTGGATGTTCCAACCAGCGTACAAATACCACCCATGATTGCCGCAAACGAGATAGGGATGAGCAGTTTCGAAGCACTGACCCCGATTTTGGAAGCAACCCCAATCAGAATAGGAATAAAAATGATGACGACGGCTGTATTATTCATGATAGCCGACATCACGCTGATAAACAGCATCATCAGAACCATCCACCCGTAAAAATTGTGCTTCAGTCGTTTTGAGAAATAATCTCCTACCTTGTTTATCAGTCCGGTGCGCCGCAACCCTTCACTCAGTACAAACATGGAGGCAATGGTAACCGTAGCGGGATGACTGATCCCGGAAAATCCTTCTTCAAACGTAAGTATTCCGGTCACAAGCAGGCTGAAGAGTAAAATCATCGCTGCAAGATCGAACGACACGTAATCTGTGGCGAACAGAACAAAGGCTGCGATCAGCAGGAATAGAACAAAAATAATTTCGAATGACATACCTGAAAGAGGTAAGAAATCTGATTGCCGTACAATACACATGTACTAATTATTAAGACGGTATAAAAGTAAGCATAGCTAAGAATAAAACCGAAAGATAGAAAAGGCATTACGATGCAAGCGGTAAACGATGAAACATGTATAATCATCAGCAAGAACAACGGAAACCAAAAAATTATTCAAAATTGTTGCACCCACCGCTGAATCTCTTATTTTCTAACAGTTCATTTCAAAATCCTGAATAACTAAAGAATAAAATCACGTGGCAGAAGAAACGAATAAGGGCAACAAGGCTCCTTCATCCGAAGGCAGTGGAACACTTTTTGATAAGTTCTTAAACGGAATTGAAAAAGCAGGAAATAAGCTGCCTGATCCGGCCATGCTATTCTTTCTGCTGTTGGTAATCGTCTGGGTATTCTCCGCCCTGCTTGCGCCAATCGATTTCGGTGAGGTCCATCCACAGACCGGCGAGGAGCTGGTGATCAATAATCAGCTTACAGGGGAAAGCCTTGCTGATTTTCTCGCCAACATGGTAAACACGTTTGTCTTGTTTGCTCCTCTTGGAATTGTACTTGTAGCAATGTTAGGTGTAGGGGTTGCAGAACACTCTGGCTGGATTGATGCAGGCCTGAAAAAACTTCTGGGTTTTACACCAAGATCATTTCTCACACCGATGCTTATTTTGATTGCAATTGTGAGCCACACGGCCGCTGATGCCGGATACGTGCTCGTAATTCCGCTGGGCGGCGTGATTTTTTATGCAGCCGGCCGTCATCCGCTGGCTGGAATCGCGGCTGCTTTTGCAGGCGTGAGCGGTGGGTTCTCTGCAAATTTTATCCCATCGGCCATCGATCCGCTCCTGATGAGTTTTACGCTTGAAGCGGCCCGGATCCTGGATGGATCGATTGAACTGAATCCACTCAATAATATCTATTTTACAGGTCTGTCTAGTATCCTTATTGTGAGTGTTGGCTGGTTCATTACCGATAAAATTGTTGAACCACGCCTGGAGGGAATTGAAGTTGACGGCGACGAAGACGAGATGCCAAAGCTCGAAGCAGTATCCGATAAAGAGAGCCGGGCATTTTGGCTGGGATTTGGTGCAATGATTCTCGGTATTATTGGACTGGTTATCTGGGCATTACCTGAAGGATCAGCACTCCGTGACCCAGAATGGGATAATCCGGAGGTAAGTTCTCTGTTTTCTTTTAATGCGCCACTTATGCAGGCTATTGTTCCACTTATTTTTGTGCTTCTGCTGATCCCCGGTGTAGTATATGGCTATGCTTCCGGCAAATATAAAAGCTCCAAAGATATGATCGATAATATGACCAAGTCGATGGAAAGTATGGGCTATTATGTTGTAATGGCCTTTTTCTGCGCCCTTTTTATTGATGCATTCGGGAAATCGAACATCGGCCTTATGGTTGCCCTGAAAGGTGCGAACTTTCTGGAATCCCTGGCACTGCCCGGATCCGTAACGATCGTAGGAATTGTATTTCTGAGTATGGTTGTAAACCTGCTGGTTGGCTCGGCATCCGCAAAATGGGCGCTCATTGCCCCGATCTTTGTCCCCATGCTGATGCAGCTTGGGATTTCGCCTGACCTAACGCAGGCTGCATACCGGGTGGGTGACTCCGTTTCGAATATCATCACACCGCTGCTGCCTTACTTCCCGCTTGTGGTTGTATTCTGCCAGCGATATGTGAAAAACACCGGTATCGGAACGCTTATCTCAATGATGATTCCTTATTCGATTATCTTCGCGGTCACATGGACCATCTTTCTGCTCGTGTACTGGTGGATCGGAATCCCGCTGAGTTTTGAGTCCAATTATATTTACCCAACGCCTTAATATAAGCTTTCATCGGATGAATTCCCTTCATCCGATGAATTATCAGGGCCGGTAGCCAAACATGGCATGTCTATTCAAACTCAGTGTGCAGATCTATCCCCAGACTTGCATACAAACAATAACTGTGCTCAGTCTGTGATAGACATGCTATGTTTCAATGAAAATCCAGACCTGACAGCATTCCGGTGCTTTTCCGGTTTCTGTCAGCGTCGGAGTAAGACGGGGATTTGTGAATTGGCGA
>JAWLEH010000196.1:0-4335 GCA_041686215.1 Balneolaceae bacterium
TTACACAACTTCACTTCCAGCCAAACTTTGAATTTTTTTTAAAGCAAAGTTTTTTGTATTTCAGTCCTATAAATCCATGTGCTATTACTATTTATAGATAATATTTGCCTGAATGAACCACATTGAAAAATTTGACCTTTATAAAGTCCCTCCACGATGGCTGTTTTTAAAAATTACAGCGTCCGACGGCACTGAAGGATGGGGGGAACCTATCGTGGAGGGGAAAGCCGACACGGTTGCCGCCGCTGTTAATGAGTTTTGCAACGAATTAATTGGTAAACCTGCTGGCAGTATTGAGGATATGTATCAAACCCTGTACCGGGGAAGTTTCTACAGGGGCGGACCGATTTTAATGAGCGCTATTTCGGGGATTGAACAAGCCCTGTGGGATATCAAAGGGAAGCAGCTGGGCATTCCCGTTTATGAATTTTTGGGGGGAGCGGTCCGGGATAAAATGCAGGTCTACTCATGGGTGGGGGGAGATGAACCCTCAGAACTTATTGAAGCGATTAAACAGCGACAGAAAGCCGGATTTCGTCATGTTAAAATGAATGCGGTTGGCAAGGTACAATGGCTGGAAACACCTAAACAGATTCAGGCAGCGGTTCAAAAGATCTCGGATATAAGAGATCATTTTGGATGGGATATTGAAATCGGCCTGGACTTTCACGGGCGGGTTCGAAAAGCAATGGCCAAAGACCTGGTAAAAGAGCTGGACCCTCTGAAACCGATGTTTATTGAGGAACCGGTCTTATCCGAAAACCTGGACACATTAAAAACGATCTTTCAATATACCTCTGCCCCTATTGCCACGGGTGAGCGCCTGTATGCCCGTTCAGGGTTTAAAACTGTCCTGGAAGAGGGTTTTGTGGATATTATTCAGCCGGACCTGAGTCACGCCGGCGGAATTTGGGAAACGCGGAAAATTGCCGCTATGGCCGAAGCATATGACGTAGCCGTGGCTCCTCACTGCCCTCTCGGCCCCATTAGTTTTGCTGCCGCCCTGCAGCTCGATTTTTGCACTCCCAATGCACTTATCCAGGAAACCAGCCTGGGGATTCACTATCACGATGACAGCATGGATCTTCTTGATTATATGAAGAATCCGGAAATTTTTGAGGTTACCGATGGAACCATCAAACGTCCCGCCGGGCCGGGCCTGGGAATTGAGATCGATGAAGAGAAAGTAAAAGAAGCGGCTAAAGATGGCCATGACTGGCACAACCCGGTCTGGCGAAACGAGGACGGATCTGTAACAGAATGGTAACTCCTGATTTCAACAAACCCCGTTCAGACCGAACCTTTTTAAGCTGCGACTGGGGTACAACTTCATTCCGCTTAAACTACGTTGATGCCAAAAAAGGCCGCATCATAGGCAGAATCTCCAGCCCTGAAGGAATTAAAGCGGTGTACAAAGAATGGACCAACTATTCAGGTCCCTTTAACCGAATCGATTTTTACCTCTCTTTATTAAAGAAAAAGATTAAAATCCTGGAAACTAAAGTACGTGCAGATCTAAGCTCGTGCCGCGTTATTATTTCAGGGATGGCATCCTCATCTGTCGGAATAAAAGAGTTGCCCTACAGCCGCTTGCCCCTCAACATGCAGACACCCAATCTGCATGTGGAACAGCTGCCTGAGAGCCCGCATCTGCCAAATGATGTATACCTGGTTTCGGGACTCAGGACAGACAATGACGTAATGCGCGCGGAGGAAACCCAGCTGATCGGACTGGATTCGATCTATGGACTCGAGACCGGCACCTATCTGCTGGCAGGTACGCATTGTAAGCATGTATCTGTCCAAAACAGGCGCGCCGTTGACTTTAAAACCTTTATGACGGGTGAACTTTTTGAATTGATATCTACACAAAGTATTCTTTCACAATCTGTTTCCGCCCCTGAAAGCGCTTCAACAGGCAACGAATTTGAACAAGGAGTTCAGCAAATCGCAGATGGAAATTTACTGCATAATCTTTTCGGGGTTCGAACACGTGATCTTTTGCACCATATCGATCATTCGACAAATGCAGAGTACCTGAGCGGACTTTTGATTGGAGCTGAACTTGCAGACCTGACCAAAAGCAGGTCTGACGAGATTCTCATTTTTGGGAGTACCAAATTACAACAGCTCTATTCTCGTGCCTGTGCCACTCTGTTTCTGAATGCCAGGTGTGCTGACACCAATCCGGAAACTAGTATTACAGCACTGGGACACCGTTTAATCCTGCAACAAATCATAAACTAAACCAACGATTATGATGACTGGAGATCCTCTCTATCTACTTCTTATCACACTGGCAGCAATTGTTCTGCTACTTTTTCTCATCATGAGATTAAAAATTCATGCCTTCATATCACTGTTGATTGTCAGTACGTTTGTGGGCCTGGGGAGTGGCATGTCGTTCCAGGAGGTCATTGATAGTATCCAGGAAGGGATGGGAGGAATCCTTGGATTTATTGCCATTATTGTGGGGCTGGGGTCCATTATCGGGAAACTGCTGGAGGTTTCAGGCGGAGCGGAAGCAATGGCACGGAACATTGTCCACCTGTTCGGCACAGAGCGAACGTCCTGGGGTCTTACGCTCACCGGTTTCATTATTTCTATCCCGGTATTTTTAGATGTGGGGTTCATTATTTTAGTCCCCATTGTATATGCGCTGGCACGTAAATCAAAAAAATCGACTCTCTTTTATGCAATTCCCCTGCTGGCAGGTCTGGCGGTAACGCACGCTTTTATTCCTCCAACGCCCGGCCCGACGGCGGTAGCAGAAATTATGGACGTATCGCTTGGGTGGGTTATTATTTTCGGATTTGCCGCAGGAATTCCCGCTGCAATCCTTGGCGGTCCTGTGTTCGGAAAATATATCGGGAACAAGATTAACGTGGCTCCACCTGATTTTAGTGAAACCAGTGAAATCTCCTCGGATAGTGCAAAAGCAGATTTAGGCATCATTTTAGTGGTTATTTTACTCCCACTATTCCTGATTGTGAATGCCACTATTTTTGAAGTATTACAGTCGAACCAGACAGTCACAGGTGAGTCATTCTGGGTGAATCTAATCCAGTTTGTCGGACATCCCTTTATTGCGCTCATCATCGCGACTCTGGTAGCTGCTTATTTTCTCGGGTATAAAAAGGGATTCACCGGAAAAGAGGTTCTTACGTTTTCTGATAAAGCACTGGCCCCGGCCGGCCTGATTATCCTTGTTACCGGTGCCGGCGGTGTTTTCAAAGAGATCCTCATCGACAGCGGAGTTGGAGAAGCCCTGGCAGAAACCATCCTTGCCTACAATGTAGCCCCCATAGTCCTGGCATATATACTGGCTGTGGTGATTCGGGTTACGCAGGGATCAGCTACGGTTGCTATGATCACATCTGCCGGTATGGTTGCCCCGATTGTGGGAGAGTTCGGTCTCTCATCGCCCGAAAAAGCGCTGATTGTAATTGCCATTGCGGCCGGATCCACGATTATGTCTCACGTGAATGACAGCGGGTTCTGGCTGGTTAACAAATACCTCGGGTTAACAGAAAAAGAAACCCTGCGCTCATGGACCGTTATGGAAACCATCATTTCGGTCACCGGTTTCGCGATGGTTCTGATACTATACTATCTATTTATCTGATGACGTCTTCGCTATAGACTGACGAACAATTTCAGTGATCTCCCTGTACTTTTGTTGTTCAATCAACGGGCCGGGATTCAACCAGGATCCGCCCACGGCCAACACACTTTCATATTTTAAATATGACGTCATATTATTCATGTTCACACCCCCCATCGGGATAAATTTGATCCCGGCATGCAGGTACGGACCCTCCATATTTTTAATGTATCCGGCACCGCCCAACGCCTGGATCGGAAATACCTTTAATAGATCAAAACCCGCCTCAAATGCAGATTCAATATCTGAAGGAGTCATAACTCCCGGTATAAAGGGAAAATCCATTTCGAGGGCTTTTGCAGCCACATGTTTATTATAGCCGGGAGCCAGGCCAAATGCTGCCCCGGAATCCTTCGCTGCAATCACATTGTCCGCTGTTAAAAGTGTACCGGCACCTACATTCATTTGCGGATATTCTTTTGCAATCGCCGATATAGATGAAGCAGCAGCCTGGGTACGAAAAGTAATTTCCATGACATTCAGACCGGCTTCCAGGAACGCCCCGGCAACGGAAAGCGCTGAATTTGAATCAGCTACTGTTACTGCCGGTAACAGTTTGTTCTTAAAAATGGAGTGTAGTATAGCCATATCGATCGTTTACCTGGTTCGATTCGTCCAATGAACTAACTCGGGGCAGAGCCCACGAGGTATCTACATTAGAAATCATAACT
>JAWLEH010000197.1:0-4334 GCA_041686215.1 Balneolaceae bacterium
AATTTTCCTTATCTAATTCGATGCCATTTCTTGGTTCTTACTCGTCAGACGAAAAAAGCAATCGTCAGACGAGCATAACCTCAGATCTGCGAAGCTATCAGCATTTCAATCTCCCGGTATGGTATTTCGAACAGGTTAGCGAGGGATTTTTTGGTGAGATGTTTTTTATAGATATAGGTTCCGTTCCGCAGGGCAGAGTTGCTCCACAGACACTCCTGTATGGTTGACGCATCCCCCAGTTCAAGCAGGTAGGGAACCAGAACATTGTTGAGGGCGTATGTGGCCGTACGCGCAACGTTTGATGGGATATTGGGCACGCAATAGTGAACCACATCGTATTTGGTAAATACCGGATTGGAATGCCTTGTTGCCTCGCTGGTAGCAATACAGCCGCCCTGGTCAATCACAGCATCAACGATCACGCTTCCGGGTTTCATCAGCTGCACCATCTCTTCGTTTACCCAGCAGGGGGCACGTTCACCTTCCGTCATAGCTGCGCCAATCACTACATCGGCAAACCCCATGGCTTTGGTAAGATAATGGTGATTAGCTGTAGCCGTAACAATCCGCCGGTCGAGCGCATTTTCAAGGCGCCGGAGGGCAGCCAGGTTATTATCCATCACAAATACCTGCGCGCCATACCCGAGAGCTGTCCGGGCGGCGTATTCACCAGTAATACCGGCCCCTAAAATTACGACCGTTGCAGGCGGCACTCCCGAAATCCCACCAAGCATTATGCCCTGGCCATCGCTGCTGTTTTCAAGATAGTGGGTGGCAATTTGAACGGCCATCGATCCGGTAATTTCGTGCATCATCCGAACGATCGGAAACTCACCATCTTTTCCTTTAATAAACTCATAGCCAATTGCACAAACCCCTTTTTCAATCAGGTTTTTGAGAAAATCATAGCGGGTATGGCCCAGGTGCAGAGCAGAGACCAGTATTTGGTTTGGCTGCATCCACTCCTGTTCATTCAGCGTTGGCGGTGCAACTTTAACAATCAGCTCCGCTTCACTGAATAACTCTTCAGCGCTGTAGGAAATCTCAGCTCCCGCCTCAGCATATTCATCATCGGAAAAGTGGCCGTCAATTCCAGCATTTTTCTCAATGGTGACTTCATGCCCGTTTGCAATCAGCGTTGATACACCGCCGGGGGTTAAAGAAACCCGCCGTTCATCATTCGATATCTCTTTGGGAAGCCCTATCTTTAGAGATCGGCTGGAGGAGGTTTTTATAAGACTTTTTTCGAGCGTCTGTATCCCGATCTGTTCCGTGTCGAGTGGGTTCAGTTCCATGCAGGTCTACAATCCTATTGCTAAACAAAGTTTTAATGATTGAATACCACATAATCTACATAAAATGATGTGATCTGCAAGTGAAAAAACTGCATCCCACACCAAAATAAGTCCTAAAATCCCGGTTCAGACCCGTCTTAAACCTCAAGAAAAGTACATATGGCACAACATCCACGGAAAAAGAAAAGCCTTGGCCAGCATTTTCTGCGCGATTCAAATATGATTCGCAAAATTGTGAGTTCGCTTCCGGCGGCAGGAGGAGACCAGGTAGTAGAGATTGGCCCGGGCGACGGAGCACTTACCGGCGTACTGCTGGAACGTTTCCCCGATATGACCGCCGTGGAGATCGACCAGGTGATGGTAGCTCACCTGAAGGAAACTCTGCCAGATCTGCATGTTCTGCAACAGGACATCCTGAAAACCGATTGGCCCGCTCTCGCAAAAGCAGGAAAACCGATTCACGTAGTAGGTAATCTGCCCTATTATATCACAAGCCAAATACTCTTTGCACTCCTTGAAAACCGATCTGAACTGGAAACTGCCACACTGATGATGCAAAAAGAGGTGGCCGAACGTATTGTGGCTGAAACACGCACAAAAGCGTACGGTATCCTCAGTGTGCAAACCCAGTTGATGGCAACTCCTTCTATTCTGTTTGATGTGCCACCTAATGTGTTTTCTCCGCCCCCAAATGTCATGAGCTCGGTTCTGCAGCTACAGTTTGATAAAGGCACCCTTACCTGTTCTGACGCTCACCTGAAAACGGTGGTTCGGACCGCGTTTAACCAGCGCAGAAAAAAGCTCAGCAACTCACTTAAACCGCTCGGAGCCGACCTTCCGTCTGATGAGTTTAATTTTAACCTGAGAGCTGAAGCCCTCGAACCTGCCATGTATGAAAAGTTGACAGCCCGCCTTGAACAACTTGGCATCTTTGATGGCTAAATCCTTCTCTCATCAGCCATTTTTATCTGATTACGCCCTCAAACGCCCTCCCGGTTCGCCTCTTTGCCAGCACTGTTTACTTTGGTATGGAAGTTGTAAAGACTCAATATATACAAAGCACTCACTGATTTTGAGTGCTCAAGACTTTATTAATAACCATAACTAAAATAGGAGTCATTACAATGGCGAGTATTAAACCTTTAAGCGATCGCGTATTGGTACGCCCGATAGAAGCTGAAGAAAAAACAAGTTCCGGTATCATTATTCCCGACACAGCAAAAGAAAAGCCTCAACGAGGCACTGTAGTTGCTGCAGGACCCGGAAAAGTTGAGAACGGTAATAAAATTGATATCTCCGTTAAAGAAGGAGATGAAGTTCTTTATGGGAAGTACTCAGGTACTGAAGTAACGCTGGAAGGCGAAGAGTACCTGATCATGAGAGAATCTGATATTCTTGGAATTGTATCCTGATATCCTGTTCAGTTAAATATTTTAAACGCTAACTAAAAAAGTAAATAACCATGTCTAAATTAGTTCATTATGATGCGGATGCACGCGACGCGCTCAAGCGCGGTGTGGATAAGCTTGCTAACGCTGTAAAAGTTACATTAGGCCCTCGCGGACGAAATGTAGTGATTGAAAAATCCTTCGGAGCGCCTACCGTAACGAAAGACGGGGTAACCGTAGCCAAAGAGATTGAGCTCTCTGATAAAGTAGAAAATATGGGTGCTCAAATGGTACGCGAAGTTGCCTCCAAAACCAATGACAACGCAGGTGACGGTACCACAACCGCTACTGTGCTGGCCCAGTCCATTATTCAAACCGGCCTGAAGAACGTTACTGCCGGCGCCAACCCAATGGACCTTAAGAAAGGAATCGATAAAGCGGTTGCCTCTGTAGTGAAAGAACTGCAGAATATCAGCAATCCTGTAGGCGATAGTCTTGACAGCATCAAGCAGGTAGGTACTATTTCAGCCAATGGCGATGAAGAAATTGGCAGCCTTATCTCAGAAGCAATGGCCAAAGTTGGCAAAGACGGTGTGATTACCGTTGAAGAAGCCAAAGGTACTGAAACCTATCTTGAGACTGTAGAAGGTATGCAGTTCGACCGCGGATACCTGTCACCGTATTTCGTGACAAACAGCGAAACGATGACAACAGAAATGGAGAATCCTTACATCCTGATCTTCGACAAGAAGATTACGAATATGAAGGATCTGCTTCCTATTCTCGAGAAAGTTATCCAGACCGGCAATCCGCTTCTGATTATTGCAGAAGACATTGAAGGTGAAGCCCTTGCAACGCTCGTAGTTAACAAACTGCGCGGATCACTGAAAGTAGCTGCCGTGAAAGCTCCCGGCTTTGGCGACCGACGAAAAGCAATGCTTGAAGATATCGCCATCCTGACCGGCGGTACCGTGATTAGTGAAGAGCGCGGATACAAGCTTGAAAATGCAACGCTTGATTTCCTCGGACAAGCTGACCGACTCAACATCACCAAAGACGACACAACGCTCGTTGGCGGTCAAGGCGATAACAATGACATCAAAGGCCGAATCAATCAGATTAAATCTCAGATTGAAAACACCACGTCAGATTACGATCGTGAGAAGCTCCAGGAGCGGCTCGCGAAACTAAGTGGTGGTGTTGCCGTGCTCTACATTGGCGCTGCTTCTGAAGTTGAGATGAAAGAGAAGAAAGCCCGTGTGGAAGATGCATTGAATGCAACACGCGCAGCTGTTGAAGAGGGTATTGTAGCCGGCGGTGGAGTTGCCTACCTGCGAACACTGAAAGTGTTTGACAAACTGAAGGCAGAAACACCGGACGAAGAAGTAGGCTTCAATATCGTGAAACGAGCACTTGAAGCACCACTTCGTGCCCTATCCAACAATGCCGGCGTGGAAGGATCTATCGTTGTGCAGAAGGTACTCGAAGGCAAAGGCGGATTTGGCTACAATGCCAGAACCGATGTCTACGAAGACCTTATCAAAGCTGGCGTGATTGATCCAACAAAAGTTACACGCTCCGCACTTGAAAATGCCGCATCTGTTGCCAGCCTTATGCTGACAACCGAAGCCGTAGTTGTCGACAAACCATC
>JAWLEH010000198.1:0-4314 GCA_041686215.1 Balneolaceae bacterium
TGCCCTGAATCTAAATCTTTTACCGAGTAAAGATATAACCCGGTTGTTAAATTTTGGTTGGCATCAGAAAGAAGGTCCCACGCCAGTTCACCACCGGCAAGCACCCGGTTTTCTGAACTAAACTGGTTGTACCACTCAATATCGCCGATTCCGTCGCCGGTGTGGTTTCGTTCGGCAACAATTTCTCCCGCAAGCGTATACACCCGAAGCTGTGCTCGCTCAGGCAGATTATAAAACATGATTTTACGGGTCTGCTCGGTTCCGCCGTCCCACGCGGCGTTTACCCGGTATGGATTGGGGTAGACACCTACTTTGTGGTCTTCATCCTCATCGTTGTTAAAATCCTGGTTTTCGGGTGTACCGGGGAAAACCCGTACCGAATTGGCATTGGGACTGGTTTCAAGCGGGTCGAGCGCAAACTCTTCACTGCCAAAATCAAACGAGGTCACTGAAAACTGGTATTGCCAGCCGCTCAGCAGGCCATCCACTTCATACCTGTACCAGTATTCGGTATCATCATCCGGGAAGGTTACCGGCTCATCCAGGCGCACCTGGCCAAAACCTGTATTGAAACCCACATCATTGCCGGGTGTATCATATTCCCGTATCACGCGTGGCGTGGGGTTCAGGTCGTCACCTAAATCGGTTCTGTAAATTTTATACCCCTCAAAATCCTCTTCATTGGTGATGGGGTCCACGGAACTCTCTGCAGAACGGTCCCAGTAAAGAATGGCAGATCCCGCTTCCAGTTCAACACGAAATTCGGGTACATCAGGCGGCGTCGGGAAGCGAAACCGATCAAGAGTACCGGAATCATCTACATCTTTTTCGGGTGTATAAATGCCGGTACTGTCGGTGTCCTCTCCTAAAAACACACGAAACATAGAGTTGATACTCTCCACAAATGGTTCTCGTGTAGTTTCATTATCCACCGGCTTACCGGCAAGATTTTGAAAATCATCCGGTTTTTCAGCGGCAATAAATCCAAAATAAACCGATATCGTCTCCCCCGGTTCTACTGACCGAAACGGCCCGATGGAGATCATAGAGATATAGTTTCCGTCTGAATCCTGCCCGTCGGTTCTCAGGCGTTCCCGGTTTGGTTCATCCGCTCCGGCTTCCGTTTCATCAAGTGGAAATTCCTGAGACAGCCTGTCGTAGCGTAGCTGATCGCTGTTTGGCCCCTGGAAAACTCCGGTTCCTGCACTAAACCGCCAATAGCTGGGGTCCACAACCGGATCCCCGATATTAAAATCATCCACAGCCGGGTTCATCGGGTGGTAAAACACGGTTTCCCCCGTTTCGGGATTGGTCACTTCCGACCCCAGCACTGTCATGCCGCCGTAGGTATTGATACTCGGGCTGTCGTTCGAGCCGGCATCAAATGCATAGGTGGTGTAAAGATCGTCGAGATACCCAAGGCCGCCTTTATTGAAAAATGCCGAGCCCTGGTCCTGCGTGGTAAATACGTTCCGCACAACGATATCGGCATACTGCCCCACGTATACGCTGTCCCATGTAAAACCTTCGGGATTCCCGGAGTGAATCTGGCTGTTGTTGGTAATATCAATCTTTATAATGGAGAAGTTCTCCGTGAATGGGAATGCCCAGTTCAGGCTCGTTTGCTCTACATCAGCATAGAGCGGATCATCGTGATTAGTAATTTGCGTGCTGGTTCCCGGCACTACAAGATTTCGATCGGTATAATTGGCAATTATATCCTGATCGCTGATTCCCAGGCCAGTCTCAGGTCCTTCAAAACGAAGGGCACCATCCGGAGTAAACTCATACCCTGCCTGGCCCCGGCTGTACCCGGACGGATTTGTTATAGCAGCGGTAGAAAGGCGCAATCCCCCCTGAACCTGGGCACCAATCCACAAACCGGCCTCAAACAGATGCTCGGTACCGGAGTTGATTGGAAACCGCATCGAGGCTCCGGCATCCGGATTGTTACGAACATCCGCTTTGCCGATTACTCCCACATTTGTAATGGAAAGGCCCAATCGGTTTACATCCGTTGCTTCACGCTCAAATAAAAATTGGGCATAAAGTGAAGGTGCGAGCAACGAAAAACAGAGTAGAAAAAATCCGTATCGGATAATTGCCATATAAAGCAGTCGGAAGTTAATTTTTCAGGGGCATCAATACTACGAAAAAAAATGTAGAATATCTTCATAACGGCCGGGTATTTTACATTCTGCTAACCTGCCGCTCAGCCGCGAATAAGAGTACGGTATAAATGGATAAGCGTATCTTGCTGAACGCCAAAATAATAGAGTACAAGTATAATAGTAAACAACAATTGAAGCCGGATGACACCGTTCTTTTTATATTTCCGGGCAGATGTTTTAACCTGTTTTCCGATTAACATAAAGCTGCCCGAGTTCTTCAGCCTCCGCACAATCTCCTGGTCTTCCATCACCGTAAGATGCTCATCAAACCCACCGATATTTTGAAACAGTTTTGCCTCAACAAACAACGATTGGTCCCCGAACCGAACCAGTGTTGTTTTGAAACGCGTACACCAGCTGTAAAAACGAAGAAGCGGATGCTCCCCGTCAAAACGGAGCTGGAAACAACCTGACTGCGCTCCTTTATTAATTGCATGGATAATCTCGTGAGTGTAGCCGTGTGGGGGAATTGTATCAGCATGCAAAAAATAGAGAAGATCACCTCTTGCTGCAGACGCCCCTATGTTCATCTGCACGGCCCGGCCGGTTCTGCTGCAGTAAACAACACGGGCACCGGCTCGTTCAGCTATTTCCGCTGTTTGATCCCGGCTGCCTCCGTCTGCCACAATAATCTCAGGTTCGGCACCATAACTGCTTCTCTCACGTACTTTTCGAATAACCCGCTCAATGTGCTCTTCCTCGTTCAATACGGGAATGATGACACTGATACGGACAGGTTTATGTACTTTGATTTCTTTTGGCATCAGGTCAAAGACAGCCCGCTTTTTTTCAGGTCATCCAACGTGTCGATATCGTTCAGCCGTTCGAGCTTGTGAACGGTAAACTTCTCTTTTTGCAGCCGGTCCATCGTGTCGTTCAGTACTGAGGGTCCACTCCACTCTATGTTCCTGAAAACGGTTGAAGTAAACGAGCTCAGCCCAAGCAGGTAGTACCCGCCATCCTCGGCAGGGCCCACAACCGCATCGTTTTGTTCAAGAGAGCCAAATGCTTCATCCAGGTGCGATGGCTGAAGATCCGGACAATCACTGCCAATAATGACGACGCGCGCATAGCCGGTTTCAAACGCATCCCGAAACGCTTTTTCCATTCGCGCCCCGAGCGATTCTCCCTGCTGCAGATGCTTTTCAAAGTCGCCCGATTCCCACAAATCCGTTCGATCAATTTTTGACGAGTACCAAACCTGTTTCTCCGCCGGCATTTCCATAGCTGCAGCAGTTGCGTGAGTATGCTCCAGCAGCTTATGGTAAACCGTAAGTGCATTTTGTCCGCCCACAGATTTGGCAAGACGGGTTTTCACCTTGTTGAGTTCCGGGTTCTTCACAAATATTATCAGCAGGTTTTTACTCATGACAGATCTTACTTTTCTTGAAAATTTTTAAAAACAAACCAAATGATTCGCGCACCAAAACACCTATATTTAGCAACTTCAGTATCACACTAAAAACGCAAAAAATCGCGGTTAAGTCTTCACGGTATAATCACAAACATACGGAACAATTCGGTTCCAACCCCGCTATCAATAACAAATAACATACAATGTCATTTACGTAATTTTATGAAACATACTCTATTTATCGCGTTGATTTTTTCATTTCTCACCATAAGCTCCCTTACAACTGATGCGGAAGCGCAAAGCAGGTACAGCAATACAGAAATCGGGGTTATTCTTGGCGAACCCACCGGACTAAGCCTTAAGTCGTGGCAGTCTGATAACACCGCGTTTGACGCCGGCTTTGCATGGTCTTTCGGCGGAGACGGTTCGCTGCATATACACGGTGATCACCTGTGGCACAACTGGCTGGAAGCCGATACCGGAAGTCTTGCACTCTACTACGGCCTTGGCGCACGACTGAAAATTGCAGACGACCCGCGCCTTGGTGCCCGAATTCCGGTAGGGCTTCAGTTCAACATTCCCGACACCCGCCTCGCTACTTTTTTCGAGGTTGCACCACTGTTCGACCTCATCCCGGAAACCACCTTTGATGTAAACGGCGGCCTGGGTCTCAGAATTTACCTGTAACCCGAGTTTGATTGTTAAATACTGTCGGTTTCCTGTAGATCCTCCAAAAAGCTACATTTAAATTATGAGTCTACTCCGAAAAGTCATACGTTCTGAAAATTA
>JAWLEH010000062.1:0-19161 GCA_041686215.1 Balneolaceae bacterium
AAGGGTATCAGTCTTGTATATCGCTTAAATAATTTAGGTTTACACTCCGGACTTACCCTATATCCATCCCTACTTTAATAGAGAAGGATGAGTCCACTCCGAAAAGTCAGACAAAGAACGGAAGTTTATAACAAGCTTAAAAAATGTAGACCTTACGCCCCTCTCTAATTCTTTAGTGAGGGGTTGGGGTGAGTTAGAAGCAAATAAACCTAAATTATTTACTCTTGTGCTACTAATTTTCAGAACGTATGACTTTTCGGAGTAGACTCAAGGATTGAATGTATATATTATTTAAGCTGATTTGTTTATTGACTTATTTTTTGGACAGCTTCGTAGTTCATTTCATCCCGGTATTTTAAAGCACGATTGTTAATAACCTGAGTTGGTTAAAAAAAATGGCAAGACTGAGTCATATCAAGAGGTAAATTCCCCCTTCATCATTCGCATATAAAACGGTTCAAAATCTCACTAAAATAACCTATCGCCTGGGAGCTGTTTCCATAAATACATTGAAAGTATTTAAAGCCAAAGGAGGCTGCCCGTATTTAAAAGCTTCCCCAAAACTGAACCCGGCAAGATGGCCGAAATGTTTGGCACGGCCCCGGATGGATTCAAAAAAAGATGGGTCAGAAATATACGTTTCGGGTTCATCTCCTGGGTCGGCCACATCAAACTGTGAAGAAAATGCACGGATCGCTTTCTCTTTAATTCCTATAGTTTCTGAGATGTCAAAAACAAAATCCGGCTCGAAAGGCCTGTCCTGCATGTAGTGCAACACGTGAGACGGACGATGAATCTCTTGAGTATTACCATCCGGACCTTTCGTTTCTATTTTTACAAGTCCGCTGTAGTAGAGCGCATCCACCAACAGTGAAGTTGCATTCCCGTGATCGGGATGGCGGTCAAATGGTGCCGGAAGGATACAAATATGCGGCCGGTAGTAGCGTACTATTTTAATAATAGCTTTTCGGAATTCAGGGGTATTATCAAGCTCCGTATCAGGAAGGGACAAGTTTGTCCGGTCTGACAGGCCGATAATTTCCGCTGCCTTTTGAGCTTCCTCAAGCCGACGTGCGGGAGTACCCCGCGACCCCATCTCGCCACGGGTCAGGTCTGCCACCGCAACACGTTTTTTTTGTCTTACAAGTGCTGCAAGAGTACCGGAGCAACCGAGTTCGGTATCGTCGGGGTGAGCGCCAAAAGCAAGAATATCTACAGTCATGATCAGATTAATTACGATTATAAAAAAGTCGTGCAACGTTTTTAAAAGTTCGCCGTATGCGATCCATTGAACACATTAATACCTGCTACAAAACCGCATAAACTTCAATGGGTTCAAACTTAAATCGAACCCGCATCAAACCCAATTGATTTTTGATGAAAAAAGTATGGATTAGTTTTATTGAAGGCTCCAAAATAGCATCATCCGCGCTTTGGGCAAACAAATTGCGGGCACTTCTTACCACAACATGTATTGTTATTGGCATTGTATCCGTAACAGCGATGAATACCATAACAGATGGAGTAGACCGCTCATTTGAAGAAAGCATGGATATGCTGGGTAGAAATGTCGTTTTTGTTGAAAAGTGGCCGTGGGGGTTTGGCGGAGAGTATAAATGGTGGGAGTATCGCAACCGGCGGGAAATGCAGCTTGCATATGCAGATCAGCTTGAGCAGCTTGTTCCGGGAGCTACAGCCATATCCGCTGCCGCTCATAGAAATACGTCCATACGCTATCGTGACCGTACGGCAGAAAGTGTTCAGCTTAGTGGAATCACAGCCAGTTATTTTCAAACATCAGGTCTGAATATTGCTGATGGCCGGGCCTTTTCTGTTGAAGAGGAACAGCGGGCAGCCCGCGTTGTTGTGCTGGGTGCCGGAGTTGCTGATGCCCTTTTTCCCGATATTGACCCGCTAAACCGGCAGGTGCGCATACGCGGCCAGCGTTTCAATGTAATTGGAGTGATGGAAGAGCAGGGCAATTTTCTCGGACTTGAAGATGGCGACAACCGAATGCTGATTCCAATTAATGCCTACGGCACCCTTTATGATTTGAGGTGGGGTATTCAGCTATCGGTACAGTTCCCTGATGAGGAATCACTTGACAATGGGGAATACGAGGTGATCGGTGCTATGCGACAAATTCGGGGGCTGGACCCCCTTGAAGATGATGATTTTGCAATTAACCAGGCGGCACTTTTTGAGCAGGAGTTCCAGGGGATGAAGGTGGCCATTTATGGGATTGGAATTTTCCTGACCGGGCTGGCCCTTTTTGTTGGCGGTATTGGTGTGATGAACATCATGTTTGTGTCGGTTAAAGAGAGAACCAAAGAAATTGGAATTCGCAAAGCCGTTGGGGCAAAGTCTTGGGAAATTCAACTACAGTTTTTAATGGAATCCATTGTCATTTGTCTTTTGGGGGGTATTCTCGGTGTCCTGCTCTCTGTTGGGGTTACACAGCTCATAAACCAGATTTTTGTTGCTTACATGGATTGGACCACTGTTGTTAACGCAATCCTTATCTGTACATTTGTAGGACTCTTGTTTGGCTATCTGCCCAGCAGTCGTGCAGCAAAATCGGACCCCATTGAATCACTCAGGTACGAATAGCTATGAATATAATTGAAGTCTTCCGGCAATCCATCGATAGCATACGCTCTAATAAACTGCGTTCGTCACTAACACTGCTTGCCATTTCGGTTGGAGTTTTTGCAATCATAGGTGCAAATACGGCTGTACTTGTTCTCGATACCTATTTTAAAGATACACTGAGCCTGATGGGAGGGGATGTGATTACCATTACAAAAACCCCGCAGATTTCGATGGGTCCGACGGATTGGGAGCGTTACAGAAACCGCGACGATATTACGCTTGAACAAATGGAGCGGCTCTCCGGCATGACAGGGCAGTCTTCTGAAATTGGCCCAAACCGTTCCTACAGAACAACCCGGGTGTCTTATGATAATATTGAGACAGAGCCAAATATCTCAATCAGGGGCGGCAATGAGTACTACCTTGATAACAACGCGTACGAACTAAAAGAAGGTCGTAATCTGCTCCCTCAGGATGTTGATTATGCAAGGCCTGTTGCCATCATCGGGGCGGATGTAGAATCAGCACTTTTTGAAACGGAAGAATCAGTCGGAAAAACGATTCGTATTGAAGGCAGGCCCTACACAGTGATCGGCGTTACCGAACCAAAAGGAAACGTATTTGGTAACACACTGGACAGGTTTGTTGTGGTTCCATATTCAAATCTTGCTGGTGTTTATGGTAGAAACCAAAATATTGGTATTCAGGTGCGTGCCGGCTCAGTCGATAACATCCAGGCAGCAATTGATCATATTACCGGATTTATGCGTGTAATTCGAAAGGTTGAACCAGGAGATGAAAATAATTTTGAGGTGACAACTAATGAATCCCTAAGTAACTCCTTCAACTCTTTTACTGGCATATTATACAGCATTGGCTTTGTTATAGGTGGGGTTGTACTACTTGGTGCCGGCATTGGCGTTATGAATATTATGCTCGTTTCGGTGAGCGAACGCACTAAAGAGATTGGGGTTCGCAAAGCTGTGGGTGCAACGAAAAAAGCAATTGTGTCACAGTTTCTGATGGAAGCCATCGCCATTTGCCAGATCGGAGGTGTAATTGGTATTATCCTCGGCGCTGCACTCGGTAATGCTGCTGCACTGTGGCTCGAATCCAGTGTTGTGATTCCATGGAGTTCAGCGATTGGCGGTTTAGTAGGTATTACGTTTATAGGAGTTCTTTTTGGTGTGTACCCGGCCTTTAAAGCAGCACAGCTCGACCCCATCGAAAGCCTCCGGTACGAATAAAACCTCTTTTCTGAACGATTTAAGTCAAATCCTCTTTTCCATTAACTAACAGTCTGTTATCTTGTTTGGGAGTTGTATCAAACAGAAACCGAACAAATGTTTGCAGATACAAATTACAGATAGTTGTATAACTAATAATCCACAGAAAGGACATTATTATGGAAGAGGATATTCTAAATAGCTTAAACGAAGATCTGGAAGATGTTATAAGCGAGGGGCGGCAAATGATTGAAGATGCTGAACTACAAGACCGTTTTATTGAAATGAAAACTGAAACGGAACTTTTTATTCGTAAACACCCGATTCAAAGTGTACTTGCGGGCGCGCTCGCAGGTTACCTGATCGGTAAGATCTTTAAGTCCTGATCTTATGGCAGAAGCGGATAAAGGTAGTGAAACTGACCGAAACGTTCATTCATCTCCTGGCAGAGAATTAGTAACCTACATAGAGAACAGGATCGAACTCCTGTCAATCACCATCGCAGAAGAGATTGCAAATGTTGTATCCGCATCTGTACAGAAACTTTTAGGATTGCTGTTTCTTGGCGCAGGAGTAATATTTTTGTGGATTGCTTTAGGGTTTTTTTTGGGTGAACTGCTGAACAGCCAGGCACTGGGTTTTGCACTGGCTGCCATTCCTTTACTTATAGCCGGATCCATACTTCACAACCGCAGCTCGAAAGGACTGGAACAGAAAATCCAGGCCGATATTATTGATAAGCTTGCGCTGCGATTACAAAATTCAAATGAATCCGCTTCAAACAATGAACCAAGCCGAAAGGAGGATTCCGTTGTCCAAAAATAGATACCGATCTATGAAGCAGATCAATGATCGAAAAAGTGAGCTTGAAAGTGAAATAAACAGGGTGGAAGAAAAATATAGTTCCAAAGCGGTTTTCCTGCAGAAATCTGTTAAATCTGCGCTAAAACCCGTACAGAAAATAAGAGATAAACCATTCACTGCCGTTGGTTTATCAGTTATAGCTGGATTTGTGGCAGGGTACTCAGGCCGGAAAAAACGACCGAAGATTCATAAAAGAGATAGAACTCCTATCGAAACCGAAAATGTCAGCGGCAGTGGGTTCACCTCTGTACTTACAACCGAACTAAAAAAGTTTGCGGCTCGCAAAGCAATGGTATTTATAACAGACTGGGTAGATCAGCAGCTGATTCCCGAATTAACGAACCGTGTAAAAAATAGAGAGGGGAATACAGGAAAAAATAATAAAGAATCGCCCACGGAGTAAAGAGAGGCCATTCCAATTCGATCCAAGTTTAACGGAAAATTCGAAGTACCGTTTATAGAAGGTATAATCGCAATCAACTGTTTGTAGATTTCTCTTCGCTTTCGACCTTTACTCGGTTCAAATAATGGCTTTTGCAATTTGTGAAAGAGTACGGCACTTCGATTAAACCGGAATATTCAGAAAGACTCAAGATCAGACCTTCTAACACTTAGCATTTCTAATGCTATACGGTAATTTTGTATCGCACAGTCATTTGGGTTGAGTTGTTAAAAAAAGTTTTTCTTTTCAAAACGGGAATAATTTTTCTGTAACTCTCCTTACACTTCCATCGTAGGAACACCCAAACTCGACAAAAAATCAAATATGACCCGAATATATATTATCCTCTCAGTTCTTCTTTTCATTCCCCTGGCAGGGCAAGCTCAAACCACTCTAACGCTTGAAGAAGCTATAAATATAGCACTTGAAAATAATTACCAGCTAAAACAGGCAGAGAATGACCGGCAACTTGCCGAAACCAATAAGTTTAGCGCAAAAGCAGATTTTTTACCTTCGCTAAACGCGAGTTTTAGTGGCTCCAGAAATGTGGGTCGTCAGTTTGTCCAGGAAGACCTTTCGTTCGACGACAGAACGACATACGGTATAAGTGGTAGTTTAAATGCCAATGTTACAATCTTCAACGGGTTTAGCAATATCGCGAACCTGAGACAGGCACGGGCAGATAATGCCAGTCTGGAGGAACAAAATCAACGGCTGCGGGAAAATGTAATTTTTGATACGGCCAGCCGATATTTGCAGGTTGTACTTAATGAAGAGCTTCTCAAAATTGCTGAATCAACACTACAAGCCTCGCAAAGTCAGCTTGACCAAATTAGTGCCCAGGTTGAGGTTGGTGCACTGCCCACCGTGGATCTATACAACCAGGAAGCAACTGTTGCGAGTGATGAACTTTCAGTCATTCAGCGGCAAAATGCAGTGGAGGTGAGCATCGCTCAGCTGATCCGAATCATGCAGGACGAATCGATATCAGATGTTGAAACAGTTATACCGTCTCTGGATGAGCTAACAATTGCCCCTGTTGATTTTGACCTTGATGAGATGATTGATGCAGCACTTGGTAACCGGAGTGACTACCGTGCGCAAGAGCTGGCCATTGAGGGAAACCGACAAAGTGAGGTGATTGCACGAGCCAATCTTCTTCCCACTATTTCAGCCAGTGCCGGTATCAACTCCAGGTGGAGCGACCAGTTTATTGATCCTCTTACCGGTGATGCAGCTCCTTTTAACGACCAGTTTTTTGATCAGCAGATTAACAGAAGCATAGGTTTTTCAGTCTCTATCCCCATCTTCAGCCAATGGAACAATCGTACAAATCTGCAAAGTGCACAGATTCAGTTAAAAAATAGCGTTCTGGAACTTGAGAATGTTCAGTTCCAAATCAGTGAAGAAGTACGCCAGGCGTATAATGATTACAAATCTATCGTGAAAGAACTGGAATCGACAGAACGATCTCTTATTGCTGCTGAACGTGCATACGAAACGGAGCAACAGCGTTACGAAATCGGATCTACAACTTTAATTGAACTGAATCAGGCAAATGCCAATTTCGTACAGGCACAATCCGAGCGGGTTCAGGCAGTTTATAATTTCATTTTCCAGGAGCGGCTGCTCGACTACTATATCGGCCGCCTGGATGAATCTATCCAAATCAACTGATTAACCAATATATACAGTCATGGGCGCAGATAAATCGGCAACAAAAAAATTACTGAAAATCACGGGGATACTTATCGTTTTGCTCATAGTGGGAGGGGTAACTGCAAACATGATGGGCTGGTTGGATACAGGGGAGAAAGAAACAGCTGTACAAACAGAAGCATCGGAACTGCGTACTATAACCCAACTGGTATCTGCATCAGGCAGGATTCAGCCGGAAACAGAAGTGATTATCCGGCCCGATGTGTCCGGAGAAATTATTGAACTGCCCGTTCGTGAAGGGGATTTTGTAAGGGAAGGGGAGTTATTACTTCGGATAAAGCCGGATATTTACCAGGCCCGGATAGACGAATTACAGGCAAGTTTACTCTCTCAGCAATCAAGAATGGAAGAGGCAAGAGCTAATATGCTTCAGGCTGAATCGGAGCATAGTAAAAACCAAAAACTGTTCGACCGTGAGCTTATTTCAGATACTGAATATAATCAATCCAAAAATACGTATGATGCCCGTAAAGCAAACCTGAAAGCAGCAGAATACCAGGTTGAGAGCTCAAGAGCTCAACTGCGCCGGGCCGATGAAGAGTTGCAGCAAACGGTAATTCGTGCTCCAAAAGATGGAACCATTAGCCGCCTTTCAGTAGAACAGGGAGAGCGCGTTCTTGGTAACGCACAAACTGCTGGAACAGAGATGATGCGCATCGCACGTCTAAACCAGATGGAGCTGGAAGTAGATGTGAATGAGAATGATATCGTAAGCGTATCTTCAGGCGATATTGCTGATATAGAAGTAGACGCCTATCCAAACCGGCTTTTTAAGGGTGAGGTTACTGAAATCGCTAACTCTGCAGACGTATCGGAATCCGGGTCAGCTGATCAGGTGACGAACTACAAAGTAAAAATTCGGATTACCACACCTCACAATTTAGATTCAGGGCCGGAAAGCTACATTGTTCAGGTAACGGATCAGGAAGCACCTGAAGAAGGCGATTCACCCAATTTTAAACCGGGTATGTCCGGTACGGTGGATATACGAACAGAAACAGTAACAAATGTTGTTTCCGTACCAATTCAGGCCGTTACCGTACGAAATTTTGCAAATGACTATAAAGACGAAAATAAGGAAGATTCAGAAGAAGATAACCAGGCCGGCAAGGAAGCGGAAGATGACACACTCGGCAACGATAATAACGGCGACAGACCTGAAGAAGATTTCAGAAGAGTGGTTTTTATAAACGATAATGGATATGCAAAACGCGTAGAAGTTGAAACGGGCATTAGCGATAACACACACATCCAGATTTTGAATGGAATCCGTGAGGGTGATGAAGTGGTAACCGGAAACTACAGAGTTTTATCCCGGGAATTAAAAGATGGTGATAAGATTATAGTGAACAGCAGTGACGATATTGCATCTATTTAAAGGGCATTTACTGTAACAACCAACACTGAATTTATAGGTATTGATTATGAGCAGACCGGTCATTCAAATCAAGGATTTAAAAAAAACATACAAAATGGGCACCATGACGGTGAATGCACTGAACGGCGCTACGTTTGATGTGCACCCAAATGATTATATAGCCATTATGGGGCCGTCAGGATCTGGGAAGTCAACATTAATGAATATGATTGGCTGCCTGGATACACCATCAAGCGGTTCCTATGTACTTAATGGGAATGATGTGAGTCAGCTGGACGACAGCGAATTAGCCCGGGCACGAAATCGTGAAATCGGATTTGTTTTCCAGACATTTAACCTGCTGCCAAGAACCGATTGCCTGAGTAATGTAGAACTACCTCTGATTTACGCCGGTGTGAAAACATCCGAAAGAAGAAAACGTGCGTCTGATACACTTAAAAAAGTAGGGCTCGGGGATCGCATGGATCATAAACCCAATGAACTGTCCGGTGGCCAGCGGCAGCGCGTAGCTATCGCAAGAGCACTTGTAAATAACCCGTCTATTCTTTTAGCTGACGAACCCACGGGGAACCTCGATACCAAAACCGGTGACGAAATTATGCACCTTTTCGAAGAGCTCTACCGCAGCGGCAATACGATCATTGTAGTGACTCACGAACAGGAAATTGCGGACCATGCCCGCCGTATTATTCGCCTCAGAGACGGATTGATTGAGAGCGATGAGTCTGTAACAAACCCTGTTCTTGCCAATGCCGATATTGATGTACTCGCGGCTGGTTTAACAGTATCAGTAATTTAACCAGTCCGCTTGGAACTGATATTCACCGGGCTGTTGTTTGATTGACATGGAAGAAAATTCACAACTGTTCGATTGTATTGTTATTGGCTCTGGCATGGGAGGGATGAGTGCAGCATCTCTTTTGGCATCAGATGGATATGAACCCTTAGTTATTGAAGCCGCTAAAGCACTCGGCGGATGTAGCTCATCCTATACAAGAAAAGGATATATCTTTGAATCGGGCGCTACCACACTTATTGGATTTGACGAACACCAGCCTCTGCGAAAGTTAGAAAAACAACTTGGTATTTCACTTCCCAAAGTGCCAATTGAACCATCAATGCAGGTTCATTTTGATGATAAAACGATCACACGATATCAGAACCGGGATAAATGGATTGCTGAGTCTATTAAACATTTTGGGGAAGAGGAAGCTCAGAAAGAATTTTGGTCTCTCGCATTTAGGGTGGCAGACATCGTTTGGAAAGTTTCCGGTACAAACCCATTTTTTCCTCCGTCGGGTATTATCGAATGGCTGCATTTGTTAAAAAATGATCCGCGGGATGTATGGGTGCTTCCTTATGCCCTTGAGTCGGTTCAGGATATTGCCCGACATAAAGGCATCAGCAATCAGAAGTTCTATCGCTTTCTTGATGAACAACTAATGATTTCTGCACAGGCCGAATCAGGTCAAACCCCATTTCTATTTGGCGCTCCAGCGGTAACATATACAAATGCGACCAACTACTCGGTTCCCGGCGGACTGGTTCAAATGGTTGAAACACTTCGGGATTTCATACACCAGCAAGGTGGAAGTGTTCGAAATAAAGAGAAGGTTGTGCATCTTGATAGAAAAGACAGTGTCTTTCAGATAACCACGGTTAAAGCAGGCAAAACGCACAGATATAGATCCCGATCTGTGATCAGCAACATTCCTGTTTGGAATATGCCGGACATCACAAACGGGGAGCTTCAAAAATACTTTTCATCGAAGTCTGCGCAATACAACAAAGCCTGGGGGGCATTCACGATGGGCATCGCCATTAAAGATACATTTGGACCTGAGTTCCCGCTTCATCATCAAATTCATACGGCAAGAGTGGATTCGATAGAAGGGCTGAATTCTGGTTCAATCTTCGTATCTTTATCTCATGCAGACGATAAAAAGCGATCACCCGGTGAATTACGCACATTAAATGTTTCAACACATTCAAACCCGGAATACTGGTTCAGTTTAAACGGTTCGTACGACGCGGTTAAAGATAGTGTCGAAAATCAAATACTGAATATTTTAGACAAAAAACTTCCGGGTTTTAAGACTGAAAATATTGACGTTGCATTTTCCTCTACACCTGTTACATGGAGTAACTGGGTATACAGAAAAAAAGGACGCGTTGGCGGTATTCCCCAACAGATGGACCGGTCACTTTTAGACTGGACACCCGCTAAAACCCCGTTTAAAGGTTTATATCTTGCGGGAGATACGGTTTTTCCGGGTCAGGGAATTCCAGGCGTAACATTAAGCGGAATCAACGTATATTGCAGGGTAAAAAAATATTTAAATCAAACCTGATTTTTTGAATTTACAAGACAACAGTTTTTCACCTAATTCCCAGTTTTCGGTATTTCCACCGGCAGTTAAGCACCTGATTATTGTTAATGCTCTCGTATTTCTTGCATTAACAACACCTACAATTGGCGATATTCTCTTTAGAATAGGTGCTCTATGGCCGTTGGGTCATCAGTATTTTGAACCCTGGCAACTTGTGTCCTATATGTTTCTGCACGGAAGTCTGGGGCACATCTTTTTTAATCTTTTTGCTCTTTGGATTTTTGGTCAGGCTATCGAAAACTTTTGGGGAACAAAACGATTTACAATCTACTATTTTTTAACCGGAATCGGTGCTGCCATTATCCATATGTTTATTGGCGGCGGAGGAGCGCCAACAGTAGGTGCCTCTGGTGCTGTTTACGGAATACTGCTCGCCTTCGGAATGATGTTTCCTGATCGCTATATTGTACTTCTGATTCCGCCCATTCCAATAAAAGCGAAATATTTTGTCGCAATTTTTGGTGCTATTGAGCTGTTTAGCGGAGTGCTGAGGCCGGGCAGTGGTATTGCCCACTTTGCCCACCTGGGGGGGATGATTGTTGGTTTTATTCTTATTAAGTACTGGGGCTTAAAAGGCTCTAAACAATACTATTAGTCATGTCGAGGTATCAATACGACTCTTTTTGGAACACTTTTAAACGCGGGTTTATGCGCATACCCGTCGTTATTCGCACAATCATTGCTATAAATGTGATTGTCTTTATTTTGATGAGCCTTGGCGGCCAAACGGTTGGTAACCTGTTGGTGAATCTTTTCGGGTTTGATCCGGATCCGTTTACAGCTCTTACACAACCCTGGCGAATTGTAACCTACATGTTTTTGCATGGAGGTGCCTTTCATCTCATTTTCAACATGCTCTGGCTTTGGTGGATGGGGAAAATGGTAGAAGAAACCATCGGACCGCGCTCATTCGCCGTTATCTTTTTCGGCGCTGGAATCGGGGGTGCATTGCTGCAGGTTGCTATGGCCGCAGTATTTAGTTCAAACATAGTAATTGGGGCATCTGGTGCAGTGCTGGGTATTCTCGTGGCATTTGCCTACTTATTTCCAACTGCTCCAATCATGCTGCTTTTTCTTCCACCAATTGAAGCACGGTTTCTTGTTGCAGGAATCGTTGCACTTGATGTTCTGTTTTTGGGTGCCGGAGACAATGTAGCGCGTCTCGTTCACCTTGGAGGAGCAGCTACCGGGTATTTACTCGTTAAAATGCACTACGAAGGGTACGACCTGGCTGCTCTGATACGTCCTATCGAACAGATGTTTAAAGGCGGAAGTAAAAAGAAAAAGAAAAAATCGGGAAGGAAACGAAATAAGGATATGTATGCCGTGGCAGATGTAGAAATTATGGAAGAGAAAGATGCGGATGAACTGGATGAAATTCTGGAAAAAATATCGAAAAAAGGATACGACGGGCTGACCAAAGAGGAAAAACAGAAACTATTTGAACTGAGTAAGAGAAATTGACTTCTCCCGGCTACAGGCAGTTGAGAATTGATAAAAGATTTTTCTTGTAGCTTTTTTTGAAATCCCGGGTTTACTTTTTTGTTTTCATTTTAAACCTGGTGTATGCATTCCGGGTGTCGATATTTAATGACTTTCAATGCACTATTTCCAGCTAACGAACTACTGCGGTACGGAGCCCGCGAGGCATCAATTTTAAATCAATACATTTTGTACAAATATGTGCATTTTTTAGGATTATACACTTTTTCAGCTCAAGGGTCTGAGAGTTAAAGCACTGACAATTTTAAAAATTTGTAGAAATACAGACCGGGGAATCGAAATACCGGGTTTGTTTGTTGTGAAAATAAACCTAAAGTTAGCATTTAAAAGCATATTGAGTGGTTATAAGGCCTAATATTTGCTGTTTCTTTAAAGCTATCTGAAAAAAATATTTTTAAAATCATGAACAATATAAAACGCAGAAATTCTCTAACAGTTATGGTTGGGGATGTTCCCGTTGGTGGAGGTCATCCTATCGTAGTACAATCAATGACCAATACTGATACCGCCGATATTGACGAAACTGTTGATCAAATTGATCATTTGAATGAGGCCGGCTCAGAGGTGGTTCGAATTACGGTAAATAATGATGCTTCCGCAAAAGCTGTTCCATACATCAAAGAGAAGCTCATCAACCGCGGGGTAACTGTTCCAATCGTTGGGGATTTTCATTACAACGGCCATAAACTACTGCCGAATTATCCGGATATGGCTAAATCTTTGGCCAAGTTTCGAATTAACCCGGGGAATACCGGAACCAAAACACGCGATGAAAATTTCTGCACGATAGTAGAACAAGCCATCAAACACGATAAGCCGGTACGCATTGGCGTTAACTGGGGCTCTCTTGACCAACAGCTCCTCGCACAGTATATGGACGAAAATAACCAGCGTAATAAACCAAAATCATCGAAAGCGGTAATGCTGGATACAATGGTTGAAAGCGCCCGTCGGTCAACTCAATTGGCTGAAGATGTTGGCCTCGCATCAGACAAAATCATCGTAAGTTGTAAAATGTCTGGCGTTCAGGATTTAATTACCGTTTACAGAAGAATTGCTGAAGATCTGAATTATCCTCTTCACCTTGGACTTACTGAAGCAGGTATGGGTATGAAGGGAACGGTTGCAAGTTCCGTTGCCCTTGGCGTTCTACTTCAGGAAGGTATAGGGGATACGATACGCGTGTCGCTTACACCTATGCCGGGTGCCGACCGTGCAGAAGAGGTTCGTATTTGTCAGCAAATCCTGCAATCACTGGGCATCCGAAGTTTTATTCCCCAGGTAACATCCTGCCCCGGTTGCGGCCGAACCAAGAGCACCTATTTCCAGGAGCTTGCTGATGAAATACAAAACTATATTGTAGAGTCTATGCCGGTTTGGAGAGAGGTATACCCCGGTGTGGAAGAGATGGATGTTGCTGTAATGGGTTGTGTAGTAAATGGACCCGGCGAATCGCGTCATGCCAATATCGGGATATCATTACCGGGCACGTTCGAAGAACCTAAGGCACCGGTTTATGTTGACGGTGAGCATTATACCACATTAAAGGGAGAGGGTATAGGCGCAGAGTTCAGAAAAATCCTGGATAACTATGTTATTAAGAATTATAGTTCCCCGGCAACCGAAGAGAAATCTGCAGTACGTACCTGATCGTACTTCGTTTTCTGTTTTGTACCCTAAGTTTGATTCTTGAGTCCACTCCGGAAAGTCAACCGTTCTGAAAATTAGTAGCTCAAGCTTAAATAATTTAGATTTATCCGACTTTTCGGAGTGGGCTTATTCTTAAATTTGTAAATCATCTGAAAAAGAAGGCTCAAAGGTCGTGGTATTGCTCTATCCAGTGCTGGCTGATACGGTCCCTGACAAAGAGAGGAATAGAACGCCGGGGCGTTTCTTGACATATTTACAAACCAGCGTAAATACTACCCTTTTCAGGACTTCTTTTCCCACTATTTTGCATCGCACTGATGATTGTAGTTATTTTTTTGAATATCCTGCTTTTATTCAAAACCCGGACGTAACATTGTTTGCTCTTGTCATTTTATTTTTTATTTTGATGTAAGCGCTTACATAATTGTGTAAGTAAACCATGAAAATAAAAAACCAATCAGCTATGAGACTTAATAAGTACCTACTTCTCGCATTTGCCGTTTTTGCCAGTCTGGCTTTCTTTGCTTGCGATGATGACACATCAATAAACGTTATTGAAGGTGAAGTAAACGAAGAACCCGATGAGGGAGATGACGGTGATGATAACGGAGATACCGCTTCCGTTTATGGTATAACCGTAGATGTTGGAGATGATGAAACCTTTACCTTTCTGGTTGACATTTCCGGATTCGATGATTTCGATCCCGAAGAGAACTCAATTTACATCACGGGCGAACCTTTTGAATGGCCGGAACCCGGTAGTGACACGGATCTTGTCTTAGTTCCTGTGGAAGACGACCAGATGCCGGAATCAAGCGGAATCACTGTAGATGCTGGTGAAGTGGAATACAAATACTTTTCTGATGCGATTGACGCCGGCTGGGATGGCGGAGAATGGGACGGAGAGCCAAACCGCTCGACAACTATAGAGGCCGGCGAGGTTCAGGAAGACGAATTCGGTGTTCAGCCCGAGTAGTATATTCAACTGTTTCCGGACTTCCCAAACTGTCCGGAAACAGTTATTAAAACTGAGGATAAAGGACAAAATCGGCTACCTTCACTCCTAAACTTTACTTATCCTGTTGTGCGAACTACGTAAAATATTGATGGCTTTCAAATTATCATTGATATAACCAGGAAAATCTAAACATATGACAGAGTGCCGAATACAATATACGATATTGCTAAAGCAGCGGGGGTAAGCATTGCTACCGTTTCAAGAGTATTTAATAACAAAGGCCGGGTTCGGGATTCGACGCGCAAGAAAGTACTGAGCGTTGCAGACGAAATGGGGTATCATCCTCATGTATTTGCTCAGGGCCTTGCAAGGAAAAAGAAGAACAGCATCATGATGTTTGTTCCGATTATTTCGAACCACTTTTTTATGGAAGTGTTGAGTGCAATTCAGGATAAATTGACGGCCAAAAATTTTGAACTTAACATCGTTCATATCACCGCAGACGAAGATCCGTTTAAACAGGTTGAGTACCAGATAAAAAGACAGTGGGCTGATGGTTACCTTTTTGTATCTCTTCATTTTGATACTGAGAAATGGGAAATTCTCAAAAAATTTGATGTCCCTATTTCAGTGATTGATAATTCAAATGATTATTTCGACTGCGTCAGCGTTGACAATGTGAAAGGGGCCTACCTCGCAACAGATTATTTTATCCGGAAAGGGCACAGACGTATTGCTAATTTAACGGCGCACCCCGATGCCATACCGGTACAGGAACGCCTTTCAGGATATCAGCAGGCGTTAATAAAAGCCTCAATAGAGATTAATGACCAGCTAATACAGCGCGGTGACGACATGTCGAGAGATGGCTTTACCGAACGAAGCGGGTACCAGGCCATGAAGAAAATACTTGCACTTGACCCACTGCCCGAAGCATGTATATGTGCTTCAGATATTAAAGCAATAGGCGCACTGAAAGCAATGGAAGAATATGACATCCATATTCCCATTATTAGCTACGATAATCTTACGATTGCGGAATACGTAGGGCTTTCAACTGTACATCAGCCAATTTACAAGATGGGTGCAGAAGCTACAGAAAGCCTTATAAAACGGATCGAAAATCCGGAACTGCCGCCAACAAAAACAATTTATAAACCACAACTCGTCATCCGCACCTCTTCACAGGTAAAATCGGAACGGGTTCATTCTCTTTAAGAATATGATAAAACGTATACTGCTTAAATTTCTACTGTTGCTGGTCATCTTCGCTGGATACACGCTTCACGCGACCGGTCAGGCAATTACAACAGAACCGCCTTTCCCTTCAGAAAATCAGCCGCTGACGATTGTCTTTGACGTATCAGAAACCGAGAGTGATGATCTTGAGGGTCACTCCGGAGATGTATACGCACATACCGGTGTGATATTGAATGAATCTGATAAGAATAGCGGAAGTTGGTCGTACGTGATTGCGGATTGGACGGAGAATATTACCAAGGCAAAACTTACTTCTCTCGGGGACGACAAATGGGAGCTGCAAATTGATAATATTCGGGATTACTATGATATACCAGATTCGGAGGACCCTGTACTGCAGCTTGCTTTTGTGATAAGAGACGGAGATAGTTCAAACCAGACAGAAGATCTGTTTATTGATCTTTATGAAGGCGAAATCCAGCTTCGCTTTGACAGTCCTTCATCGAATATTCTGAATCCCTATTTTGCAGATAGTGGGGAAGAAGTTTTATTTGAAATCACCGGTTCGTCAAATCTGGGAGATCTTTCATCAATTACTCTGTTCCAGGACGATAACGAAATTGCAGGTGTTACCGGCAGCAATACACTTGAAACTGAATACGTGGCAACAGGCACCGGCCGAACTGATTTTTATGCAGAAGCGACAGACCAGCAGGGCACAACTGTTCGCGACTCAGTATATATTTTTGTAAACCCGGATCTGAATGAGCAAGGCCGACCAGAAGGGATTGAGGATGGTATTACCTATCATCCGGATGATCCGGGAAAAATAACCCTTTCATTATATGCTCCCGGAAAGGAGTTTGCTTACGTAATAGGCAGTTTTACCGAGTGGGAAGTTCGGGAAGAGTTTTTTATGAATCTTGATGAGTCCCGGACTGACAGCGCTCACTTCTGGCTTGAAGTGGATGGGCTGGAACCGGGAGAGCTTCAGATGTTTCAATACTTTGTAGATGGTGAGATACGCGTTGCAGATCCCTTTTCAGAATTGGTTCTGGATCCCGATTTCGACCACCAGATTCCTGAAACCATTTACCCGGATCTTCCCGAATATCCGGATGGCATGACCGAAAATGTGGTCTCGATCATTGAACCGGGTGCAGCGGAATATCAGTGGGAAATCGAGGATTTTGAAAGACCCGATAAAGAGGATCTTGTGATCTACGAACTACTGCTTCGCGATTTTCTTGATGAGAGTTCATATTCAACGCTGAAAGACACCCTGAGTTACCTGGATGACTTGGGAGTGAATGCAATTGAACTGATGCCTGTCTCACATTTTGACGGTAACCTTAGCTGGGGATATAATCCTGCTTTTCACGGGGCACTGGAAAAATCATATGGTACAAGAACAGCTTTCAAAGAGTTTATTGATGAGGCACACAGCCGGGGAATGGCCGTGATTCTGGATGTTGTATACAATCACGCACAGGATAAATCACCTCTCATCCGGCTTTATGGAACCAATCAGGATAACAATCCGCTGTTAGGACCCGGGCACGCATACAACGTTTTTTTCCATCTGAATCACGATCACGAGTATATTCGTTACTGGCTTGACCGTATGAACCGTTACTGGCTGGAAGAGTATAACATCGATGGTTACCGGTTTGATCTTACCAAGGGATTTGCTTCCAATGTTGACAGCCAGTCACTTTTAGATGGGCGTAATGAACAGCGCATATCCAACCTGAAACGAATGGCCGATAATCTCTGGTCATTTGATTCGGATGCGTACATCATTCTTGAGCATTTTGCGGCAAATTCAGAAGAGACTGAACTATCGGATTACGGAATGATGCTTTGGGGCAACCATAACGAGAACTACAATCAGGCCTCTATGGGGTATACAGACAGGTCTGATTTTTCCGGAATTCATTTTGGCAACCGGGGCTGGAATTTTCCCCACCTGGTAGGCTATATGGAAAGCCATGATGAGCAGTGGATGATGCTTAAAAACCGAAAGTTTGGAAATAGTGACAACCCGGATCATGATATTAAAGAATGGAGAACGGCTATTTCCCGTCAAAAGCTGGCCGGTGCATTCTTTTTTACTATACCGGGACCAAAAATGATCTGGCAGTTTGGTGAGCTCGGCTACGGAGGCAATACCAATGAATGCCTGAAGCCGGGGGGATCGGGGAACGGTGATTGTTCAGCTTCAGATCCTGGCCGAACCGATGAAAAACCCGTTCGCTGGGACTACTTCGACGTTTCCTATCGCTATACGCTATATCAAACCTGGAGTGAGCTACTGAGGCTTCGATCAAGCAGTCCTGTATTTACCAGTGCAGACACCGAGTTCAACTCATCGCTGGGGAGTGAAGTGAAATGGATGGACCTGCAGCACCCGGAGATGAACGCAATGGTTGTGGGTAATTTTGGTGTGTTTGAGGAGACTGCCAGTATTACTTTTCCTGAAACAGGCAACTGGTATGATTTTGTAACCGGGTCCGTTCTAAGTGCCGGAGATACAAATGAAACATTTGAGCTTCAGCCCGGAGAAGTAAGAATTTATACCTCAGATGAAATCACCCCCGCTGAGGACGGAGTCTTCGTCTCTACTGAAGAATCGGCTCAACCTGACCGTCCCCAACGCTTTAGGTTGCGGCCAAACTATCCGAACCCATTTAATCCTACCACGAATATTACGTATGAGCTACCGGAAAATACGTCTGTCCGGCTTGATGTATATGATGCTGTAGGTCGGCGTGTGGCAACACTGGTTAACAGATACAATCATCCCTCCGGTTCTCATACAGTACAATTCGACGCATCGCAATTTAGCAGCGGAATTTACTTTGCCAGAATGGAAAGCGGGGGACAGACTCACATTCAAAAAATGTCGTTAATAAAATAGTTTTGAGCGACAATATTCACGGATAAGTAAAGTGTTTTAAGAAATCCCTTCTTTTAAACCGGGATAACCAGCCACTTCAATCAACCCAACGTTGACAGAGTATTGAAATGAATAAATGATTGGGGCATGACTTTAAAATTTTTGGGATCAAACGAGGCCTTGCTGATCCTGAAACTGAACCAGAGGCCTGAATTGTTAAATTGACGATTCACATTAAATAAAAACCTATTTGAATATCTGAATGAAGCACCGAATAGTGTACCGCTGGAAGATCTGCTGCGCTTTTATAATTCTTTTATTCCATGTTTCCTGTGGAGAT
>JAWLEH010000063.1:0-19106 GCA_041686215.1 Balneolaceae bacterium
CTGGGAAGAAATGAGCCTAATGTACGAACAGTTTATCGATGTCTACCCGTTGTTTCATGAAAAGCATCAGGAGCCGGAACACAGTACACTCAATTTCCATTTAGGCCATACGAAACGAAGAATTGATTACGTGTTTTTTGCCAGGAAAAGTACCCCATACCTTACCGCTAAGTCAGCTGATATCATTCTGAATAGTCCTGATGAAGATGGAAACTATCCATCTGATCACTTTGGTGTACTTGCTGAGTTCGAGATTGTTGTTGCTCGGTAATCCCAAACTTTAAAACATTGAGAAATCTTTTCAATCCGGAACGCAAAAATCTAAGTTTCGCCTGTTTGAAAAACAGGTCTCGATGTTCAGATTGTTTACATAAAATGTTAAATCAGGTTCCGTTTGATGCTCTCAAACCCGGCCTCTGCCAAAAATCAAAGAGAGAAGGAACAAGACAATAAAGACGTAAAAGAGTATTTCGGCTATTCCGGCTGCAGCACCCGCTATTCCACCAAAACCCAGAATTGCTGCAATAATTGCGATGATTAAGAACGTGATAGTTAGTCGTAACATAACTTTTTGATTTATTGTGATTACGATAAGTTATATATGATCAGATAATTTTTGTTTCGATTTTTATTAATAGATTTTATTAGTTATTAATACACTTAACTGAATATTATTATGTGTTAAGAGTATTCGATAGAAGCATTATCTTGAAATTTAAATTAAGATTAATATTAAAGCAGTTTAAGGAACATAATATAACAACCACAAAATCGGTTTAGATAAAGTTTTAACAATTGGACATCTCAAACATAAATTCCACATCCTTAAAAGTTCTGATACGCCTTCTGTTAGCGATTGCAGTAGTTTTTGTACTTATCGAAACGAAGCAACTGCTTGTACCTCTTTTCTTTGCCGTTTTGTTCGCTTATGCCCTTTACCCGGCTGCAACTAAGCTTGAGTCTGCCGGTATGCCGCGAATTCTCACAACCTTTTTCCCAATTCTTACTACACTTGTGATACTTGCAGGCAGCATATACGGAGTCATTCTTTTAGTTGCATCTTTCACGGAAGATCTTCCTCAAATCAGGGGGCAGCCAACAGATAATATTGACACGTTTAAGCAATTTGCACAGACCGCAGTTGGTATTTCGGAACCATAAATGGATTCAATTGCGGAGAGCATGCAGGATTCGGGACAATACATTGGCGAATTCTTTACGGCCACTACAAACACTATTCTGATTGTTGGTCTAATTCCTGTTTACACATTTTTGATGCTGTTCTATCGGAATAAATTCAGAGAGTTTGTTTCCATGACATATGCATCAAATCATGAAAATATTGTTCAGAAGATTGTTGACCAGGCGGCAAAAGTAGTACCGAAATATATGAAGGGATTAGTTTTTGTCTGCCTGATTTTGATTGTCGTGAACTCGGCCGGTTTTTACCTGAATGGAGTTGAATATGCACTTCTTATAGGAGTCATTGCCGCATTGTTTAACCTGATCCCCTACCTGGGTACCGTTATTGGTTTATGAATCGAACTCAGGTTAAGTGTAATTATCTTGGTAAAGACACTCTTTACGTATCTGTATTAGTTATAGATCTGCTACTCTAAAACAACTATACCTTTTGACTTCAAGTTTATTCCTGATTTTATCGCCCGGTGGTTTTTGTGTACTTTTTTACATCAAAAAGTACCAGGGCGAATAACTATTTGGGATCATTACTCCTTGCGAATTCTAAATTAAGGGGCATAGCCGAAGTAATACATCAAATAAAGCGGGACACCCGGTAACTATTTTTTTTAACCAAAAGTCATTGATTATTAATAACTTGAACACATAACTTTTAAAGTTTCTCAACATGGAGAAAAGAATCCGGAGCCTCGAAAAAGCTTCAAGCGGCCTTGAGCCCACGGAAGATCAGCGGCTGGAACTAATGAAACATACCGAAGAGTATGCGGGCCGCTTTTTGAAATCACTGCCTAAACAAAAAGCCTACCACCTGTTTGATGAAACTGTGGATTCTCTGCTGGAGGAGCCCATCGGCGAGGAGCCGGGGCTTCCGGAGCATATAATCCATGATATCGAGAATCGGGTGATACCACCGGGCCTGAATGCGGCATCGGGCAGCCATATGGCCTATATTCCTGGCGGGGGGCTGGTATCCGGTGCAACAGGTGATTATCTCGCGGCAGTTACCAATCCGTATGCCGGTGTTTATTACTCTTCACCCGGCGCTGTAAACCTGGAGAGACGTCTGATCCGCTGGACGTCCGAACTGGCCGGCTATCCGGACACATCCGGAGGATTCCTGGCCTCCGGCGGAAGTATTGCTAACCTGACGGCCGTTGTTACTGCAAGAGAAGCGCATAAGATTGCCCCTGAAAAGGTGAAAAACGTTGTTGTTTATCAAACTGCACAAACCCATCATTGTGTAGATCGCGCACTCAACATTGCCGGAATGGGTACATGCATCCGGCAAACAGTGCCGGTGGACGATCGTTTCAGGATGGACCCCGAAAAACTGGAACAGTGTATTGAGAACGATAAAGCCTGCGGACGTCAGCCCTGGATGGTGGTAGCATCGGCGGGAACAACAGATGCCGGCGCTGTGGATCCGCTGGATCAAATCGCTGAAATAAGCGGTAAGCATAGCCTTTGGTTTCACGTGGATGCGGCCTATGGCGGTTTTTTTATGTTGACCGATTATGGCAAAAAACTGATGAGTGGAATAGAAAAATCGGATTCGGCCGTGCTTGATCCGCATAAAAGCCTGTTTATTCCCTACGGACTTGGGATCCTGATTGTGCGAAACGAGGAGCTACTTGCAAAGGCTCACCACTACGAAGCCAGTTATATGCAGGATACGAAATCAGGTAATTTTGCCCGTTCACCGGCGGATCTCTCACCCGAACTGAGTAAACATTTCAGAGCATTGAGGCTTTGGGTTCCCCTGAAGCTGCACGGTGTTAAAGCCTTTAGATCAGCTCTGAATGAGAAACGTTTGCTGGCAAAGTATGCATGGGAAAAGATTGCGTCGATGCCCGGATTCGAAGTGGGGCCTGAGCCAGAACTGTCGGTTTTTCTGTTTCGCTACAACCCGGAAACGGGAGATCCGGACAAGCTGAACCGGGAAATTCATGAGTGGATTACGGGGGACGGCCGAATTTTCTTTTCAACAACCACTTATAACAGCCATTTCATGCTTCGCCTGGCCATTCTGTCCGTTCGCACACATCTTGATACAGTGATCAAGGCGCTGGAAATCATCCGCGAAGCAGCAAACGCCGTAAAAAAGTAATCCGGCAACTGAATACTTTAGAATTTTAACCTGAGTTCGATTAAAAAAAGTGGTAGAAGCAGTCCAAAAAAGGCGTTAGTTAAGTTAATTCATCAACAACTATGTCATGAGGCTGTCCAAAAAGGTAAAATTCACCGAACACCGATTAAATAATTTAGGCTTTCTCTCCGGACTCACCCTATATCCCTCTCTATTTAATAGAGAGGGATTAAATATCTAAATTATTTAAGCTGGTTTGTTTATTGATTTACTTTTTGGACAGCCTCATCTTCTGACTTTGATAAGGACAATAGATCACGCAACCCCAGCATGGATCCCCTTGGAAAAGTGCGAGATGACGCCCTTTCTGGACTGCTTTTGGTAGTATTTGACAAATTCAAGAATCGAACTCAGGTTTTTAGCTTTTTTATCATCAAATCAGCAGAAGATGGACACAGATGCCTGAACTGTGTGCAGGTCCGGACCGGGTTGGGTGCAGAAGTTCTGGGTATTTTTTTATACCCAAGTTTTTGGAAAAAACCGGAGGCTGAATCTGTTAGAAGCCAAATTTCTTCAATTGATTCAGATCTGGCCAGTTTCTCAGCATGCCGCACCAGGTTTTGCCCTAATCCTGTTCCCCGGTGCTGTTCATCAACTGCCAGCGACCGCAGTAGTGCAATTTTGTGTTCAAGCCGCTCAAGTCCAACCACAGCAATCGGTTGATGGGTTTTTTTTACTGTTTATCACATAGAACTCGGCATCGCTTGCCTCCGTAAGATCACTCCACGGCAGATTACAGTTTTCCAAAAGTGACCGGATTTCCCCGGAAAAGGGTGAGGGAAGGATCATAGCGGTTTGGCTTTAGGAGTTCGTAAAAAAGATGTCAGGTCAGTTCAACAGTTGATGTTCGGTAATATGAACTATAAGAAACATCGAATCAAGAAGGTTGAACGCCAAAGGTTGAACAGGATTTACTTCTAAAAGTATAAATATCGAATACTGAATAGCGAACGCTAAATGTCGTTCGACGTTCATCATTTAATATTCTGCGGTTCAATATTCCAAAAACCGTTCTTCAGAACGGATACATGATTATCCAGTAAGGTTTTAAAAAACGATACTATTTGCCATTCAAGCCTTCCATCAAATCTGTACCTGCAGCCCGCCCATAAACCACCGCCCCGGCATGGGAGCGCCAAGAATTTCCTGGTACTGTGTGTCTGTAAGGTTCATTACGCGAAGGTAGATCGTTGCGGGGAGTTGAGCAGGCGCAGCCTGTATCTTTAGATTGGACAGGAAGTAGCTTTCAGGCACGTCACCGCGGATCAAATCGGCGGATTCCCCGGAGCGTACGTTATAGCTGTTTTCACTGTGGATAGCGAAAGGCCCGGTTGAGAACCGGAGACCAAGATTGGCCTGGTGTTCCGGATGATTGGCAATATATTTTGAAGGTGCCTCGCCATCACTTGTTGTACGGATGTATGTGTAGCCCGGCCGAATACTCACGGACCGGCTGCCGGATAAGGTATGCTCAAATTGTGAGAGAAACTCAAAACCGGCAACACTGCTCTGTTCAATATTCATTGCATAGAAATACTCTTCACCAGGCTGGAGGTTATCTGCATTGCCAATCTCAGAGGAGTTGGTCAGCGCATAGTCGATCAGATTGTCGGAGGTCCTGTAGAACACGGTAGGTGAAATACGCACACTGTTGGTTGGCCGCCAGTCCAAGCCGGCATCCAGTGTCCACGATTGCTCAGGTCGCAGGTCCGGGTTTCCGATATTTCGGCCCGGTGCGAGGTCGGGTATCTGGCTTGAAATATATCGCTCCGTAAAATCACCCACACGAATGGCGCGTCCCGCGGATCCCCGGAAAGTAATTTCACCCAGCTCGTACGACGCGCTAAGCTGAGGCAGGAACTCCGTGGACGCCACGCTGTCGAATTGCAGACGTGTACTTGCAGTTACATTTAAACCGTTTACCCACTGGAATGCACCGATTGCATAGATGCCGCCCATGCCGGTTTCGTGATTTCCCCGGTCCGTACTTTCAATCTGCTTTTCCAGGAACTGGCCGCCAACCATTAGTCGGATTGAGTGGAAACGGTCTGGATTAATCTGAGCACGCTCTCTGCCAGAAGCTGAGGCTCCCGCAAGTTCATATTGGTGTGAAAGATTTAAAAAGAGCTGATCGGTGGTGTGCTCATTGGGCGGGATAGTACCGGGCATAAAATCAAATATGTCGTCAACATTTCGGTACGATGCGTTGAGCTCTGTGCGATGTGAATTCTTTTCGAATGTTAACGCACCAAGTGCCCACCTGCTGGTGATCTGCTCCTCTGATTCATCAAACTCACTGCGGGTGTAGAAATAGCGCGCGCTGAAGTCGCGATCATCAAACCCGGCTCGCGAGTATAATGTGAAATGATCACTTAACCGGTAGGTAAAAGAAGAAGTGTAGTTTGTCAGTTCAAAGTAGTTATTGTAGGTCTGCTGATCGGAGACGCCGGCCTCAAATCCGGGATTGGTAAGCTCCTCGCCATCCGATTGCACCCGCTTTACCGAGCCGGTGAGTCGCCACCGTTTTTTCTGCAGGTTCAGGGCAATGTCAGCCATTTGCAGGTTGTACTGGCCGGCTCCAAGATCGCCGGTTACACCGGTCTGAAGGTCGTCGCTGCCAGTGATCTCACGTTTCATATAGGCATCTGTTTTGATGTGGACCACGCCTCCGACGGCATCAGCCCCGAAGGACGCGCTGGCCGGGCCGCGAACCAGTTCAATCTGGGCTATTTCCGACAAGGCTACGGGGATATTGGTATTAAAATGAGCAGTGAGCGGATCGTTGAGAGGTACATTATCAAGCATAAACAGAACTTGCGAAAACGTGCTGCCCCGTACGCCTACATCTGCCTGCATGCCAAATCCCTGGCGGGCATTGATATTTACTCCCGGGAGTGAACGCAACAGTTCATCAACCGAGGTGACGGGCATCCGGTCAATCTCCTTTCGGGTTATGACTGAAACGGTTTTCCCACTTTCCGAAACGGTTGACGATATGCGGGATGCGGTTACTGAAATGGAATCAAGTTCCACTTCAACCTGTGCGTAAAGGGCGGGAACTGAAAACATTAAGAAGATAACGAATAGTAAAAGGTAAGATTTAACCATGTCGGGGGGGTTATTCAATGTTGCAGGCAGGTCGGGTGTATTTTGATAGCTGATATTTGAGTGTTTTCTTGTTTGGAACGGGAAAAAGTAACCTGCCTTCTTTAATCGTAGGTGGTATAATTTCGAGGCTGTCCAAAAAGGTATAATCAATCGAACAGCACTTAAGTGATTTAGTTATTTTCTCCAGACTCACCCTATTACCCTCTCTAACTAATAGAGAGGGATTACATGTCAAAATTATTTAAGCTGGTTTCTAAGCCGATTTACTTATTGGACAGCCTCAAAGGGGGGCACTCTGAAATAAACACTATATAGACCAAGAAATTACGGGTTCTAAGTTGATACCTCGCGGGTTCTTCTCCGGGGTAGTCTATTCATAATTAAGAAAAGATACAGGCATAACAAAACAAACGAAACCGGATATGGGAAGAAACTGGAATTCACTCATACCAGACCAAAACTGATGTTGGCCATCTGTTGAGTAGATTAATGGCTGGCAGACTAAAGATGGGACTTTCTTACCGGGGATTGGTTGTTATTGCAGGGAGAAAGCCCAAGATGATGATTGCAGGCCGGGGTTGACATTTTTTCAAAACCAGAATGAAAAAAAGACAATATACAGGCACCGTATTTGCCATTTTTTCAACCCAAACGGTATTTGGAAGGTATTGGCATTGGTTTTGTACAAATATATAGTGAAATGCTGGTGAAAACATCAGCCTGACAACTTAAAACTGATTCGTAATCAAACCTAAAATGGAGGTAACAGTTATGAAAACTCGAAATCTTCCAACCACGTTTGCGGATCGCACTTCAGATGTGGCCAGTTTGAGCAGCTGGATGGATCGCGTATTTGACGAAATGGTAAACAGAAACTCAGGTACGTTTGTACCAACACTAAATGTCTCTGAAACTGATAAAACATTTGAGATTTCTGTAGCACTTCCCGGTATGAGTCGTGAGGATGTAGAAATTCATTACGAAAACGATATTCTCACGATTAGCGGTGAACGTCAATGGAAGCATCAGGAAAAAGAAGACGGACGCCGCTACCACCGAGTAGAGTCAGGTTATGGTTCATTCAGCCGTACACTGCCATTGCCAAATTCTGTCGACTCTGAAAATATCACTGCAGAGTTTGAAAATGGCGAATTGCTCATAACGGCTCCTAAGCTGAAAGAGAAAGCCGGCAAGAAGATTGAAGTGAAATAGAACTATTGCCGGAAATATACGCTCATCACAAAGGCCGCGAAATGTATCGCGGCCTTTTCTATATAATGGGTGTGCAAGGCAAACATTCTTTTTGGACAGCCTCACCTTTCAATTGCCCTAAACTATGATTCTACCTCAATCTCAGGCTCTCAGGATCAGGAGATTAATCGTGAAGTTTAAATCGAATTAGGAGGATATTTTCCTATTTTTAGAATATGCTCGTTCAAAAAGAAAATAAAGGCAACACAGAATACTTGTTAGAGGTGCCCGACGGCCACACAGATAACACCCGGCTCGATAAATATATCACCTCTTTTATACAGAATGCAACCCGTAATAAAGTGCAGGGGGCAATAAAAGACGGTTATGTGTCTGTAAACGGAAAGCCGGAGAAACCGTCCTACCGCATGCAGCCGGGAGATAAGGTGGAAATTCGCCTGCCAAAACCGCCTCCGCCGGAAGCGGCTCCCGAAAAAATGGATCTGGATATTCAGTACGAAGACGCTGATATGATCATTATTAACAAACCGGTGGACATGGTGGTGCACCCTGCCTACGGGAACTGGACCGGCACACTGGTTAACGGGTTATTGTGGCACACAAACCAAAATCTTTCCCGGACAGAAGATGAAACACTGCGGCCCGGAATTGTTCATCGGCTGGATAAAAACACGAGTGGCCTGCTGGTGGTGGCAAAAAATGATGTTGCACACCAGAAACTGGCTAAACAGTTCGCTGATAAAACGGCCAACCGTACCTACTGGACAATTGTTTGGGGGAATCCGCCGGACAGCGGAACCATTACGGGGAATATCGGCCGTTCACCAAAAGACCGAAAAATTATGACTGTACTGCCCGATGATGAAGGGAAGCACGCCGTGACACATTTTAAAGTGCGTGAACGGTTTGATCATCTTGCCCTGCTTGAAGTAAACCTGGAAACCGGGCGAACCCATCAAATACGGGTGCATATGCAGCACAGCGGCTACTATGTATTTGGCGACACAACCTATGGGGGCGATTCGGTAAGATACGGACCAAACACCGGCAGCCGAAAGCAGATGTTTTCGAACCTGTTTTCACGCATTACAGACCAGATGTTGCACGCAAAAACCCTCGGGGTAATTCACCCTGCAACGGACAAGTACATGGAGTTTAACTCAGAGTTGCCCGGCTCTTTTCAATATGTTCTTGAGGCACTTCGCACAAATTGTAAACCAGAACCGATGAATGAATAACTATGGCATCACAAAACAAGAAAATTGATATCGAGGTTGAACTGGATGACAAAAATGTTCCCACAGATATAAAATGGAGCGCAAGTGATATGGACCGGGATGGAGAAGTGTCGTGCCGGGCAATGCTGCTATCGCTTTGGGATCATAACAGTAAAGATACGCTGCGCCTGGACCTGTGGACCAAAGATATGACGGTAGATGAAATGAAAATCTTTTTTCATCAAACACTGGTTACGATGGCCGATACTCTTGAAAACTCAACCAACGATGAACGCATCAGCGGTGATATGCGCGATTTTTGTGAGTACTTTGCTGATAAAATGGAGATAAAGCAATAGCAGCCTCAGCGGGCTGAACTTTCACGCAAAGTTGCTATATTCCAGCCTATGAATTTTTGTGATCAACAAACGAATGGAAATCATGCAATACCTCGATTTCGAACAACCGATAGCCAATCTTGAAGAAAAAATTCAGGAGCTGCAGGAGCTCTCCGTGGGAGACGGTGTGTTGAAACCGGAGATTGATCGTCTGAAAAAAAAGGCGGAGCAGCTTCGCGATTCAATCTTTACAAATTTAACGCGGTGGCAGCGTGTGCAGCTTGCTCGTCATCCTGATCGTCCCTATACACTTGATTACATTGAGAGAATCACCGGGGACTTCATTGAACTGCACGGCGACCGGTATCACAGTGACGATCATGCTATTGTGGGTGGATTTGCTACCATTGATGGGGAGTCTGTGATGTTGGTTGGCCACCAGAAAGGCAGGGATACCAAGAGCCGGAAATACAGGAATTTCGGGATGGCCAACCCCGAGGGATACCGGAAAGCTTACCGATTGATGAAACTGGCTGAAAAGTTTGATGTGCCGGTTATTACACTGCTCGACACTCCCGGTGCGTATCCCGGACTGGAAGCCGAAGAACGCGGCCAGGCCGAAGCAATCGCTAAAAACCTGAAAATGATGGCAACCCTCGAAGTACCGATTATCAGCATTGTGATTGGAGAAGGAGCCAGCGGCGGTGCAATCGGTATTGGAATGGGAAATGAAGTGTATATGATGGAAAATACGTGGTACTCGGTTATTGCTCCAGAATCATGCTCTTCCATACTCTGGAAAACCTGGGATTATAAAGAACAGGCGGCTGCTGCACTGAAGCTGACGGCAAAAGACTTGCTTGAAATGAAGGTTATTGACGGGATCATTCCAGAACCGGTTGGCGGGGCACATCGAAACTATAAAGCTGCAGCAGATAGTGTGAAAGCACGCTGTAAAGAGAGCCTGAAAAAACTTGGTAAACTAAGTGTGGATAACTTGATAGATCAGCGGATCGAGAAGTATTCGGCCATGGGTGTGTGGAATACTCCGGCAGACGTCTGATTGATTGATGTGATGATTAAATTTCCGAAAAAATCACCGCTTCTGCAGTATACTCATAACATCCGAAGCAGATACGGTGAAACTGACCAGATGGGATATGTATACTATGGGCGATATCCCGAATTTTTTGAAGTAGCCCGTACAGAGATGATGAGGTCTCTTGGCTTATCGTATAGCAAAATGGAGCAGGACGGGGTGATGCTGCCTGTAATTTCCATGCAGATAGAGTACAAACAACCTGTATATTATGATGAGCTGATGCATATTGAAGTAAGCATTTATGATCGTCCGCTGGTGAAGCTCGAAACATACTATACCATTGCCACTGAACGGCAGGCGGCACCGCATGTAACCGGAAGCGTTACACTCTGTTTTATGGACAAACATATCCGAAAGCCTGTAAAAGCGCCTTCAGTTTTCACAGATATGCTGTGACCATGAACCGAATTTCGCATCCTTTTCTCTATTTCTTCGTACTGGCGGGCACCTTGTTTATCTTAGTGTCATCAGCAGGTAGTATGTTGTGGGGCAATGCAGCTCCCGGGCAGCTTCACTGGACCGAACAGCTGTTTTACGGAGTTTGTCACCGGCTTCCGGACCGTACCTACCAAATTGGGGGTGCATTTATGGCTGTAAATACCCGCTGTTTTGGTATTTTTGCAGGATTGTTTGCCGGGTGGTTATTCATGCCTGTATATGGCAGATATACAGCGGGGCGCAGGTGGCCACTTTTATTTTTACTGACTGCAGCTGTTTTCCAGATAGTTGACTATGTAGGAAATTTACTTGAGATTTGGCAGAACACACTTCACAGCAGGGCACTGCTTGGGGCACTGTTTGGTTTTGCACTGCCTGTGGCAATTGCAGATCTCTTTATCAATCAAAAACAAATGAACAAAACCTGATATGGAAGAAGAACTTGATCAAAATGCTTCACCTGATTCAATCTCATTCGGAGATTTTATGCCATCAGCATCGCTGGTTGGTCTGATTTTCAGCGTGGTAACATTTGCAATCAGCCTGGCCATGGGATACTATCAAATCAGCAGTGAACCCTCCGGCTCTCTGCTGTCTCCGGCAATACTAAGCGGAACTGTTGTGTGCCTGATATCAATACTGGCCGGGGTACTCGCTGTCTGGCATTTCACAAAAGAGGTGAATCCCTACATTAAACTCGGACAGGGTGCGGCCCTTGGATTTCTGACGGGTGCAGTTATGGTAGTATTTACAGCTGTTTTTGGAGAGTTTTGGAACTTTATTGACCCGGAATACACTGAAAAACTCGTGGAAGCAACTATTGCGAATGTTGAGGCAATGGATCTTCCCGATGCACAAAAACAACCAATGATAGACAGTATGGCAGATTCGGTACGCCAGCAAGAAACCTTTCTCAGTCAGGTGCTGTGGGGGATCCCGGTGACCGGTGTGCTGAACCTGCTCACAGGCATGATTGGGGTGAAAATCTTTGCCAAAAAAGACCGGCAGGAGACGTTTTAGGATTTGAATAATTCGGAAATTAGTTCGCAATGGGCAGAACGATTGAACACTCCCTGGGTTGAGCGTAAAGGGTTTTCGCACTGGGGGATGGCACTGCTTTGGCTTGTTGTCGTATTTGTAACATCCCAGGTAGTAGTGGCACTTGTAGCCATTGGTGTGCTGTTTGTCACAGGGGACGTAACAAACGCAGAGGAGCTACTGACTGCACTGGAAACCCGACTTGATGTTCTGTTTATTGGCAACTCATTTGGCCAGATCTTTATCCTGGGTCTTGCCTCGTTTATCGTGGCAGGGTTGCATGTGGGGCAAGAGACGCGGGCTCAATTTTTACGCTTCAGGTGGACCCAGGAAACGCCCTTTTATATAATTGCAGGAGCAATTCTTATGCTCGTGATTCAGCCAATGGTGATGTTCCTCGGATATCTCAATTCACTTGTTCCCGCTCCTGAAATGCTGGAAGAGATGCATCGCAGCCAGTATCAAATGTTTGAGGATTTTCTCACTTCAGACGGCGTATTCCTGATTGGGATTTTTCACATAGCTTTGGTGCCTGCCTTTGCAGAAGAACTTCTTTTTCGGGGATATATCATGCGAGCCTTTGAAAAAAGCGGTGGGATTATCGTAGCACTTATTCTTTCCAGCTTAATATTTTCGCTGTTTCACCTTCAGTTAACCAATGTACTTCCTCTTGCAACGCTGGGATTGGTAATGGGTCTTCTTACCTGGCTATCCGGTTCCATCTGGCCTGCCGCGGTAGCTCACTTTGTTAATAACGGGTCTGCAGTGGTTATGGCTACAACCATGCCCGACCGGGCCTTTGCGGATATTACTCCCGAACTATTGCCACCTTTATGGATGTTAATTGGTAGTGCAGTATTAACAACAATTCTTGTTAAAGTGCTCTACGACAAATCTAACTATAAACTGCCGGCATGAGTTTTTTTGGAAATTCGAGGCCAAATAAAATTGACAACTGGGTATGTGTAATGGAGCGCAACCTGGAGTTTGAAGTGGAGATGGCAAAAAATTACCTTGCCAATCACAGGATTCCCTCAAACATTTTGAATAAACGGGATTCGGCTCACAGCCTGAATATTGGTGAAATGTCCCTGATTTATCTTTACGTGCCAAAAGAATTTGAAAAACGGGCACGAAAAGCCCTGGCTGAGTTCCAGGATAAACTTGACGAAGAGACCTAATCATTGTCTGAACTTACAAAACGTATTTTGTTTGCCGTACCCGCGGCCGCACTGTTTATTTGGGTTGCCTGGGCGGGCGGTGTCTTTTTTAATGCGGTAATGGCTCTTTTGGCAGCAGGAACGGTATGGGAAGTTTGGCGTATTCTTAGAAAAGCCGGGTATAACGCTTTTCTGACCGGCAGCCTGGGGATCGCAGCGGTTCTGTGGGGAACTCCCTGGTTGGGCAGTCCATTTCTTGCCGGCTTCGGTATCGCGATACTTTGCCTCACGCTGTTGGCTGTTTTTTCCACAAAAGCCGGATGGGCACAAAAATGGCTGAGTACTCTATTTTGCGGTATCTACCCAACGTTTGGCTATTTTCTTGCCGTGGGTGTCCGGGATCTTGGTGCGGGGCAGGATGGCTTTTGGTTGATCCTTGCACTCTTTTTGATGATTTGGGGGAATGATGTATTCGCCTATTTTGGCGGGAAAAGTTTTGGGAAACGAAAACTGGCGCCGGCTATTAGTCCAAATAAAACGTGGGAGGGATTCGCATTTGGCATCCTGGGAGCTGTAACCGGTGCGTTTATCTCATGGGCGCTTGTAACAAATTTTCCTTTAACACTTGCCCAGTTGATACCTGCTGCAGCCATCGTAAGCATAACGGGGCCGATGGGGGACCTGCTTGAAAGTAAATTGAAGAGGCTGGCAGAAATGAAAGACTCTTCATCTCTTCTGCCGGGTCACGGGGGGCTTTTCGACCGGTTTGATGCACTTATACTCTCTGCACCGTTTATCTTTTTCTACTTTACACTATTTGTATAGATTTTTTGCGGCCGATTTTTGTTTAAAAATAAAAACAGGAAGAACTTCATGGAAAAAGAATTACAAATACTTCTCACCGGCGGAACAGGATTTATCGGGGACTTTCTGTGTGAACACCTTGCCAAAGAAGGGCATTATCTGCGACTGATAAGCCGTTCACCGGAAAAATACAGCGAGCAACAGGCTCAAAACCGCATGTATATCGGCTGGGACGATGATCTTGTTGCGGAAATGGATCGCGCTGATGTGGTGATCAATCTGACCGGTGAAAACTTGTTTGGCCAGCGCTGGACAGATGAAGTAAAAAAACGACTTTACAGCAGCCGCATTGATCTGACCAATAAATTGGTATCAGCAATGAAGGAGTCATCCAGTCCGCCTGAACTCCTGGTATCAGCTTCGGGAATTAATTATTATGGCGACTCGGGTGACGAGGTGATTACAGAAGAGCATGGACCGGGTGATGATTTCCTGGCAAATCTATGTATCGACTGGGAGGCAGCGGCAATGCAGGCAGAAGACGCCGGTGTTCGGGTGGCCATCCCAAGAATTGCTCCTGTCCTAGAAGAGGGCGGGGGAATTATCGAAAAGATGAAGCTGCCATTTAGTCTGTTTGTTGGCGGTGCCTTAGGGTCGGGAGAGCAGTATTTGTCGTGGATTCATATGGAAGATATGATTCGGGCTATTGTTTACCCAATTGAGAACAGTCAGTTTTCAGGGCCGTATAATGCAGGTTCTCCGAATCCCGTGCAGATGGAAGAATTTGCTGAGGTGATGGGCAGGGTCATGAATCGTCCCTCGTTTTTCAAAGTGCCTGGCTTTGTTTTAAATACCCTGCTGGGTGAGGCGGCAACACCGGTTCTTGCAAGCCTGAGAGTTCAGCCGAAGAAGCTTCAGAAAGCCGGATTCGAGTTCTATTTCGGTGATTTGGAGCTTGCTCTTTCAGACCTTCTTTAAGCGACAACTATATGATAGATCTATCCGTGAAGGTAGCAGTGATCGGGAAATAAATATGCATGCTGCCTTTATTTAAGATGATGAAATGGTTATCTTAAAAGCCTTGGGGCAAGTTCCATACAGCCAGCTCCCTGTGAACTCCGTCAGGGCCGGAAGGCAGCAGCGGTAGCAGGTCGTAGCGGCGTGATATGGGTCGCTTGCCCCTCTTTTTTTTCTTGATGTTTTATGCAGGCGTCAGGCTCTTTTGTATATCCTTCGCAATGTGATTTGCATGAATGCGGGTATTCTCAATAAACAGGCTGCTCGTGTCCATTCCGCCACAAACCACACCGGCCACATACATTCCTTTCCGATTGGTTTCGAGGCTTTCATCATTAAATACAGGCATTTTTACATCATCCTTGGTAAGCTGAATGCCCAGCTTTTTCATCAACCCAAAGTGAGGGCGGTAACCGGTCATGGCCAAAACAAAATCATTGGGAATTGTTTTTTTCCCGTCCGGCGTCATTAAATCTACCTCGTGTTCACGGATTTCAAGCACTTCCGAATTGAAATAACCCGTAATTGACCCCTCTTTAATCCTGTTATCAATATCAGGTTTCACCCAGTATTTGATCGTCTCTTTCAGGCCGTCGTGCCGTACAAGGATGGATACATTGGCATTTGCCCGGTATGTTTCAAGAGCCGCATCTGCCGCAGAATTTCCGCCGCCAACTACCAGCACATTTTGCCATGCGTAGCGGTGAGGTTCATCATAATAGTGTAAAACTTTATCCAGCTCCTCGCCCGGTACGTTCATCAGGTTTTCCTGCCCATAGAAACCGGTAGCCACAACAACTTTATCCGCCTTGTAGCTATTTTTATCGGTAAGCACTTCAAAGTCACCGTCAGTGCCGGTAACGCTTTTTACCGTCTCGTACAGGTTAACATTTAAATCATAGTGCTCGGCAGCTCTGCGATAGTACTCCAGTGCTTCTTTTCGGGTAGGTTTAGGCCCGTGAGAAATGAACGGAATGTTCCCAATTTCCAGCCGGTCGGAGGTGGAAAAAAAGGTCATATTTACCGGGTAGTTATAAATTGAATTTACCAGGCATCCCTTGTCAATGATAAGTGAAGGGATATCTTTGTTTTTAAGCGCAATTGCGGTTGCAAGACCAATTGGTCCTGCCCCAATAATAACTACCATGATCGATTGGTTTGATTATATGTTGTGAATCCGTTAAAGATACGAACAATTGCTGCGCCATATCATTCGGATTGTCGATCTTCCTGTGTAGCAGTTTCTATCGTTCCGCCGGGGAAAAAGTCGTTCTCTGCTGCCTGGTGGATAAAGTACGAGGCAATTGTACGGTTAAGCCATCCGGGGGGCAGGCTCCAGAATCCAACATGCCCGCCCCGATCTGTAAAGGATGTAGACAGTAGTGGGTTGGCCAGTATATCTTTAACAGGTGTGTATGCAAAGGGGCAGAGCGGATCTTCCCTGCTGTGAATTAACAGCCCAGGGGTTTGGATTTGATCCATAAAATTGGCGCTGGAACAGACCCTGTAATACTCTTCTGCCCCTGAAAAACCATGAATTGGGCCGGTGATCTGGTCATCAAAATCAAAAAGAGTGGAGCCGGTAAATTCGGGCAAATCGGGAAATCGTTCTCGTTTTCCGGCGAGTTTCTGTTTCAGCGAGAGTAAAAAATTGTAGTCATAGATCCGATTAAACCCCTTTTGCAGGTTAACCGACCCGCGATAAAGATCGTATGGAACCGATACCGCGCTGAACATGCGGATGCGGCTCTTGTTTTTCTTGTGGTGAAGATAATTGAGGAGTGCGCTTCCTCCGAGCGAAAATCCAACCGCAAACTGAAGCGGACGCTTATAGCTGCTGTCAAGCCAGCTGCAAACGGTGGCAATGTCTTTATATTCACCCGAATGGTAAAAACGCCGGGTCTTATTTAGTTCCCCGCCGCAGCTCCTGAAATTGACAGCCGCAATGTTAAAACCAAGCTGCCAAAGATGGTGTGCAAGATTCCGCATGTAGTATCTCCCGGTTGATCCTTCCAATCCGTGCAGGAGCACAACAAATGGTGCTGATGGATCTGCGTGCAGAAGATCAATATTCAGAAAGTCACCGTCGGGCGTTGGGACAGAACGGCGGCTAAATGGTAATGGTACAGGCTTGAAAAGCTGAGAACATAAAATGGTGTGTGCGTGACCGTTGAAGCACCAGGGGGCAGAACTGAAACCGGGCAGGGCGATATTCATGGACAGGATCGGGTGAACCGAAAATTATTTTTTTGATTATATGTTACGAAACAGATCAGCCATAGAGCAAAACAGGATGGTGACCGCATGCCCGGGTAATGTAGCAACAGACAAATCTGAATAAAAGAAGAAATCGTCGGGAAAGTTCTGCATATTTAAGTCTATGAATTCAAATGATTTAAGACCCAACGCACGTAGAATTGCCGCAATTGATCTTGGTACGAACTCCTTTCACGCTGTCATTGTAGATGTTCTGCCCGACGGCAGCTTTCAAACCGTAGATAAACTGAAAGAGATGGTGATGCTGGCTGAAAAAGGCTTCAGCAACCGGCTGTCGGATGAGGCGATGGATCGTGCTATTCACGCCCTGCAAAAAATTAAGACGTTAAGCACACATCAAAATGCGGAGCGGATTATCGCTTATGCTACAAGCGCAATACGTGAGGCAGAAAATGGGGGCGATCTCATCCAGCGCGCTATTGATGAAGTCGGTATAAAGATCAACGCTATTCCAGGGCGCATGGAGGCAGAGCTAATCGGGCTGGCTGTCCGCCACGGCGTGCAGTTACCGGATAACCGGCCGTCGTTGATGGTTGATATTGGCGGCGGAAGTGTGGAGTTCATAATTGGGGACAGACAGCGGTTCTACCACCTGTCAAGTAAAAAAATCGGGGTGGCCCGGATGACTGCATCTATGGTGAATTCCGATCCGATCAGCAGGGAGGAAATCAAGCAGCTGCAGTCGTACTATGAAGAACAATTAAGGGATGTAGCCCAGGCATTTGCAACGCACAGGGCCGGTATCATGGTAGGCTCATCCGGTACGATGGAAAATATTGGGATGATGATTGCCCGTCGTGAAGGGAAGCTTCAAAATTTATCGGTAAATGAACTGGAGTTCACCAGTGACCAGTTTTTTTCGCTCTACGACGATCTGATTGATATGAGCCGCAAGCAGCGGGCAAAACTATCCGAACTGGATGACAAGCGCATTGATCTGATTGCCCCTGGACTTGTGCTGGTGCACTACCTTCTTACTACCTTTTCTATCAAACGAGTGAAAATATCATCGCAGGCGCTCAGGGAGGGTATTATTCTCAGGTACATTGATAAGGAAATGGATGAAATCAGGGACATGGCGATATATGATAACCCACGGGAACGCAGCGTTTTTGAACTTGTGAACCGCTATGACTGGCATGAAATCCACTCCAGGCATGTGGCAAAACTTTGCATGCTGCTGTTTGATGCACTTCGTGAACAGATGGAACTGACAGAGAACGACCGTGACCTTCTCGAGTACGCAGCCTACATGCACGATATCGGGTATTTTATTTCACACAAAAAGCATCATAAGCACGCGCTTTACATCATTCGCCACTCCGAGTTGCTTGGATTTAAAGAGGTTGAAATTGAGATGATGGCAAATATTGCGAGATATCACCGGCGGTCAACACCAAAAATGCGCCACAAATACTTTAAAAAACTACCCAAAGAAATTAAGGGGCGCATTAAAAAACTATCTGCCATATTGAGAGTTGCCGACGGGCTCGACCGCAGCCACTATCAAAACGTGCGAAATCTGAAGGTTGAGAAGGAGGGAAATAAAACGGTGATTAAGATTGAAACAGAATCTGATCCCGAACTTGAAATTTGGGGAGCAATGCGTAAACGATCTCTCCTGGAAGAGATGCTGTCCAGTGAGGTTGAGATCTGTGCGGAAAAGTAGAGTTTTGCCGGCTGAAACGTGAAGAAGCAGCCAATATCTGATAGGAAGGTTGATTTAAGTCAGGCGGAGTCGGCCTCTGCTTGTCTATCTTTAATTTTTTGAACATACTCATGTCTTGCCCGGATACCTGCACGGTTTCCATAATGAGCTCCCAGTCCACAGGCAAAAGCAATGACAACTGTAAGGATGATTTCCGATCCGCCGGCATTGTCACTAATCAAAAATATCCAGGTTACGGGTGGTATAAAGCTGATGACAGCAAGAATATAGTGCCGGTTTGTTGGAGCGGGTACTTTGGTGATGTAGCGCTTTATAGCCGCATAGGAAAGATTCAGATACACAAAACCGATGGCAAGCAATGTTGCCAGGCCAACCCAGCC
>JAWLEH010000199.1:0-4275 GCA_041686215.1 Balneolaceae bacterium
TGAGAAAAGATCGTCTGAAATCCCATTGCCTTCGTTTCCAATTACTATAATTGACCTTTCGCCGGGCGTCACCGTTTTGACATCCACGGAACCATCACTCCCATCCATCAAAAATGTGGTCCATCCTTCGCTCTCAAATTCATCCAAAAGTTCCGATAGTTCACCTTTTATAACAGGCAGAGCTCCTGTGGCCCCCGCTGTGCTTCGTACAACTTTGGGGTGATAGGGATCCGCCGTACCATTTCCAATCAACAAACCCGCTGCGCCAAACCAGGCCGCTGTCCGAATGATCGTCCCCACATTGCCCGGATCCTGAACAGCGTCTGATGCTACCAAAAACCCGGTTTGATTTAACAATTCTATCGATGCAATCTGATCTGGTATGTTGCAAACAGCTAAAACTCCTTGTGGTGTTTCCGTGTCGGAAAGTGATTTAAAAACTTCGCTATCTACTTCATAAGATTCATCCGGGTAAGAAAACGGAATTTCCCAGCCTGAGTCCACCACCAGCGATTCCACATCCACAAACCCATTGGCCAGGATCTGTTCTACACAACGCTCCCCTTCTGCAATAAATAACCCTTCTTTTTTACGGTATTTACTCATCCCCAGCTTTCGCCACTCTTTTATTTGGTTATTGGAAGGTGTTCTAATTTTCGCCATGAACGTCTGCACTTTTAGCTTTTCCAGTTTGAGAGATCTATATTTCAAGAAAGTAATAAATATTGAACCCATACAGAATTATGAAAGATTTTCTGAGCACTCTCGGCATAAAAGAAACCAACAGCGGAACCTCAACAGGGCAGCAATTTTTTTCTGATGATGACGCACCGGCCATTACCAGCCATACGCCAACTGACGGATCAGAAATTGCAACAGTTCGCACCACATCAAAGTCCGAATATGAAAAAGTGGTTACGGAGTCCGAAGAAGCATTTGAGACCTGGCAAATGACGCCAGCACCACAGCGGGGTGAAATTGTGCGACAGATTGGCCTGAAGCTCCGTGAATATAAGAAGCCGCTCGGCAAGCTGGTCTCATACGAGATGGGCAAAATTTACCAGGAGGGTTTGGGTGAAGTACAGGAGATGATTGATATTTGTGATTTCGCCGTGGGCCAGTCGCGCATGCTATACGGTAAAACCATGCACTCCGAGCGGCCACAGCATCGCATGTACGAGCAGTGGCACCCACTCGGTCCGGTTGGGGTGATCTCTGCGTTCAACTTCCCCGTTGCCGTCTACAGCTGGAACGCCATGATTGCCGCGGTCTGCGGGGACACTGTAATCTGGAAGGGATCGGAAAAAACACCACTCTGCTCGGTGGCCGTTCAAAATATTGTAGCGGAAGTTCTGAAAGAGAATGACCTCCCGGAAGGAATTTTTTCACTTATCACCGGCGGACGTGATGTTGGGGAATGGATGACAAAAGATGAACGCATTCCGCTCATTTCGGCTACCGGCTCCATCCGGATGGGCAAGCAGGTGGCACAGACCGTAGGGGCCCGGCTCGGCAAAACCATACTGGAGCTTGGCGGCAACAATGCCATCATTATCAGCAAAGACGCCGACCTGGAAATGACCATTCGTGCGGTGGTTTTTGGTGCCGTGGGAACAGCCGGTCAGCGCTGCACGAGCACACGCCGATTGATTATTCATGAGTCCGTTTATGACGAAATAAAAACAAGGCTCACAGGAATTTACAGAAGCATTTCCATTGGCAATCCGCTTGACCCGGACACTCTTGTGGGGCCACTAATAGACAAAGATGCTGTGAATGCCATGCAGGCCGCTCTCAGGAAAGTCCAGCAAGAAGGCGGCACGATTCTTTGTGGTGGCGATGTTCTCGAAAATCTGGAGGGCCACTATGTTAAGCCCGCAATTTGTGAGGTTGAAAATCATTATGAGATCGTACAACATGAAACCTTTGCCCCGATCCTCTACCTTATCAAATACAGTGAGCTGGATGAAGCGATCTCATACCACAACGGCGTGCGGCAGGGACTCAGCTCTTCTATGTTTACGCTGAATATGCGCGAGGCAGAGACGTTCCTGAGTCACCGCGGCTCCGATTGCGGGATTGCCAACGTCAATATCGGGACCAGCGGTGCGGAAATCGGTGGCGCATTTGGCGGCGAGAAAGAGACGGGAGGCGGACGCGAATCGGGATCCGATGCGTGGAAAGCCTACATGCGCCGGCAGACCAACACCATTAACTGGGGTGATGAACTGCCGCTGGCACAGGGCATTGAGTTTGATGTGTAATCAAATCAGAGTTGCACTGGTTGCACTCGCCCTGGTATCAATTTCCTGCGGATTTGTCGGATGCCAGACCGCTTCGGAAACCAGTACGCCCGGCACCTCCACGCTCACACTGAAAGTGGATCTTACGGATCGCAAACAGGCCATCCACAACTTCGGTGCATCAGACGCATGGAGCACTCAGTTTGTGGGCAAAAACTGGCCGCTTGAGAAACGTGAACAAATTGCCGATCTGCTGTTCAGTTCTGAAACAGATGCGGATGGAAATCCTATCGGAATCGGCCTTTCGGCATGGCGGTTTAATATCGGAGCCGGAAGTGCCCGGCAGGGTGATGAGAGCGATATCAGTGATCCCTGGCGGCGGTCCGAAAGTTTTCTCACGGCCGACAGCACCTACGACTGGAGCCGGCAGCAGGGCCAGCAGTGGTTTCTTGAGGCGGCGAATCAACTGGGAGTGGAAACGCTTATCGGGTTTGTAAACAGTCCGCCCGTGCTACTCACTAAAAACGGTAAAGCCTTTGGGGATGGCAGTGCAAACGCAAATATCTCACCGGAACACTACGACGATTTTGCTGATTACCTTGCAAAAATCGGTCAGTATTTTGATGAAAACGGAACCCCGCTCTCCTACATCAGCCCTGTGAACGAACCGCAGTGGGACTGGGCGGAGGGAAACGGCCAGGAAGGCTCACCGTATCAAAATGAAGAAATCGCCGGAGTGGTGTCTGCGCTTAATGAAAAGATTCGGGAATACGGTTTGGACACCCAAATAGAAATTCCTGAAACCGCCCAGATTGACTTTCTGTATGATGGAGACCTGGACGGGCGAAGCAATCAGACTGACTTCTTTTTTGGAGATGAGAGTTCGGTAAGTGACTTGCCTTCCCTCAAAAAGAAAATGGCTGCTCACAGCTATTTTACGACGTACCCTGTGGAGGAGATGATTGAAAAACGACGGCAGGTTTGGGATGATATTCAGCAAACCGATCCGGATCTGGAGTACTGGATGACGGAATTTTGCGTGTTGGGTGATGTTGGAGACGAACTACAGGGCAATGGCCGGGATCTCGGCATTGACCCCGCCCTCTACGTGGCCCGTGTGATGCACTACGATCTCACCGTAGCAAACGCCTCCGCCTGGCAGTGGTGGTTGGGTGTAAGTCCGTATGATTATAAAGACGGCCTGGTTTATATTGACCACGATCAAAACGATGGCCAGGTGTATGATTCGAAAATTCTGTGGGCGATGGGCAATTTCAGCCGGTTTATCAGGCCAGGTGCCGTTCGGGTAGATGTAGACCGGTCGGATCAAAAAACACCCGAAGAATCGGCCGACGGAATTATGACGTCCGCATATGTTCATGAAGAAGCAGGACAGGTCATTTCGGTGATCATCAACTATAGTGACCAACATCGTGACATGTTGCTGGCTCTCGAAGGTGTTGAGGAACAGAATATTTCCAGCTTCACACCCTACCTGACCTCCGGCAATTCAAGTCTGGAACAGCAAGCGCCGGTCATATATGGCGAATCGATGTCGATTCCGGCACGATCTGTTCTTACACTGACGGCAGATATTAAACTTTAGAAATCCCCAACAGATAGAACTTTACAGAAAGATTTTTTATTTATCATGTATGACGTGGAGAGAAAACATACTGGAAGAAGACGAGCAGCTAATCGTTCGATCACAGCCTCATAAAGCATCTGCACTGGTTCCATTCATACTATTGGTGATTATGTTTATAGCAGGCATTTACGGTGTGGCGTTTTGGTTTTGCGTGATTCTTGCCCTGGCCGGGGCATTTAAATCGCTCTATTTTGAATATCTGCTCACCAACAAACGGATCATCTCCAAATACGGCTTCTTTTACATTCGCTACCGGGAAATTCCAATTGATAAGATTGATAACATCATCTGCTGGCAAAATCCAAAAGATAAGCTATTGGGCACGGGGCTGATTACTCTTTTTGGCACAGGTATTCGCCAGACAAAATTTCGACGCATTGCCAA